>LVWS01000003.1 GCA_002083365.1 Nitrospira sp. SG-bin1
AGGGGTGGTGTGTGCATCAACGTGTCGCTACGCCACGCCCTCGTGTGCAGGGCTGGACGAGTCGGGCCAGCCGGAGCAACGAACGATGGGCCATGGGCAGGATGGCTGCGCACATCTCGCGACGGTGATCGATTGTCATGATCGGGAAGTGATCGGGTACGAGTTTGCGCTCCGCAGTCGAACAAAGGAGGCGGAACGGGCGGTCGAAGCCGCCTGTCTACAGCGTTTCAGGACGTTGCGTCCTGTGGAGGCGCCGATCCTCCGCAGCGACAATGGGCTGATCTTTCAGAGTCGGCGGTTCCGGCAAGCCTGTCGCGACTATCGACTCCAACAAGAATTCATTACACCGTACACGCCGGAGCAGAACGGGATCATCGAACGGTTCTTTCGGAGTCTCAAGGAGGAATGTGTCTGGCAACACGCGTTCCAGACATGTGAGGAGGCGCGGCGGGTCATTCGGGGACTGGATGCAGTGGTACAACCAGGAACGTCCGCATCAGGCGCTGGGCTATCGAAGTCCAGTCCAATACCGAGCCCAACAATTAACCCAGGTGGCTTGATTTCAGGGGAGCACTACAAGAGATCCCAAAGTTCAGCATGATGCTTTCACTAACTGGGAAAGTCTGTATAGAAACCCATCGGCGACGAATATGGCGGGTTTGTTAAGTAAACTCGATCCAGACAAAAGTGAATTTCCCACCAGACCAACTGATGATTCCGACTCTACTTGGGATGAATGGGTAAAAGACGTTGCTCGCTCTATCGGTCGTCTCGAGTCCGAAGCCCAATCATGTTCTCCACAGAAGCAAGCTGAGCTCACCCAGTATGCCCGCGAGCATGTAAGTGGTTTGCGAACAGAGATTCGAGCGTGCCTCGATACGGTGGCTGCGCTAGTGCAGTTTCAGACTCATCCTTCCATCTTGATTGACAAAGCACGAACAGGAGATTTCGATGCCGTGGAACAACTCCTCCAAATTAATCCTTCGCTGGAAGAACAACTCTGGGTCCGGGAGTGCTTGGCAGAATTGGTACGGCAACGAGGTTTTTCTGGATCCCAGAGATGGCAGCAGGCAATTTCCGAAGGACTACAAGTTCGGAAGAACAAGCACTTGGAGATAGGCTGCATTCTTACTTTATTGTGGTTCATGTTGTGCCGTCTCACTACAGATCAACGACGAGGATATTTGAAGGCATTGGGCTTAATCGGTGTACCCAAAAAGAAAGCGCTGCGCGAATTCGAGCGTCGCTTGGAACTCAAATCTACGACGGACAAACAGGTATCTCCCAAGATTTGAAAGGATTTATGAAGGCCAAAGGAAAGTATGGAAAGTGGGAGATTGTTCGATCATTACCCGAGGGTGGTCAGGCCCATACCTTTCTTGTTCGAAATTCGGAGGATTCTGACGACACTGGCTTGTACGTGCTCAAGAGATTAAAAAATCCTGAACGTCTTGGCCGATTCTGGAGAGAGATTGAAATTGGGCTTAAGCTTGCACATCCCAATCTTATTAAGGTGATCAATTTTGATATTGTTGCGCAGAGACCCTACCTGG
Source organism: Nitrospira sp. SG-bin1 (assembly GCA_002083365.1). Lineage (NCBI taxonomy): Bacteria > Pseudomonadati > Nitrospirota > Nitrospiria > Nitrospirales > Nitrospiraceae > Nitrospira > Nitrospira sp. SG-bin1. The sequence goes on from LVWS01000003.1 coordinate 1,554, forward strand.
TCTGCCAATATTGCGAAGGAGGAGATCTTAGAAGTAGAGGGGTGGGACAAGGATTAGGCGCGATAGCCGGACTCAAATTCTTTCATTCCATCTGCCAAGGTGTCGCTTACGCACACCAGAATGGCGTCGTTCATCGTGACCTAAATCCCAAGAATGTTTTTATAGACTTAAAGAGCAATTCCCCTGTCGTTGGAGATTTTGGAATTTGTTTTCTGGACCAACAAGGCGAACGACTTACAGTGACAGAAGAAGCTGTTGGGCCCCGTCTCTACATTGCACCCGAACTTGAAGATGGGCGTGTAGAAGAAGTATCCCAACGATCAGACGTATATTCACTAGGTAAGCTCTTGTATTGGATAATCACCGGAACCGAATTTTCCCGGAAAAAATACAGAGACGCTGAATTCGACTTATCCCAGAAACTTCACGACCCTCGCATGGAACATGTCAATAGACTCCTCGATAAAATGATTACCACAGATCCGAAAGCTCGTTTTCCATCAGCAGTGGAAGTGTTGAGCGAAATTGAGGAGACAATCAAAATGCTTGAACAGGGCTTTAACGTGGTTTCGGGCAACGTAGAGCAACGTTGCCTCTACTGCGGCAAAGGTTCATATCAACTCGTGGCAAATGGCAGACCGAGTACTGGTTTTGGAGACCTTGAGACTTTTGGCATAACAGTCCGTGGAAGAGGGGAAATGATATGGAGAGTCTGTATCTGTAACAATTGCGGTAACATGCAGTTTTTCCGACCTGATCGCACTCACAACCCGCAAATATGGGACTAATCGGCACTCTCATCTTAGAGGTGCAATGGGCAACAATCCCATCATTTTGTCGGTAAATATCGGTCTTGATTTTCCTCGGGTTATCGAACATTCTTTCGCAGTTCAAAACAAGCTCAGAGAACTATATGCTTGATCTAAGCTATGTTGGGTCCTTCCAGCGTGGAACGCTGATCAGCACAGAGAATCCTCAAGAGGAAGTATGGGCCCTAATCGGAAGACTCGGAACACCTGAATATGCAGGTTCATTGCTGCCGGACAGAAAAGATGTGAATTGGGAGCAGCACACCAAGTACGCATCTGTGCGATTTCGCCAGGCGATCGAACTTAGGCGATCGAGTTCAGGAACCACGCTTCTTACAAAACCAATTCTACTTTATTACTCATTCCTAAATCTTCTAAGGGCTTTCATGGCGCTTGGGCCGGAGATAATCGGGCATCGCAAACACGGATTAATATTCAGACCAAACGACAAATTTCTATTGAACGCAGCTGAACTAAGCGAAGGTACCTTTACAGAATTCCTGACTTCTAGTGGGATTGTATGGGAAGTTAAAACAAAAATATCTTTGGAAGAAGCTCTCCACAAAATTCCAGAAATTTGCTACGAATTTAAATCTCCAGAAAGAGGGGAATCAGACGTATGGCCTGCAACAGTTGCCGCGAAGATGGCATCTAAGACGGTTTTTCTCCATTTCGACCGAGCACTTATTGTCGAAGAAACATTTCGTACAACCTGGGAACAAGCATTACCAGGGATAAAGGATCTTTATGAGCTAGAGGGTGAGGGTCTAACTCTCCGACTCAAAGCAGAACACCAACGTAATGATTATGACCAGTTATGTGAGATGTGCGAGAAAACGATGCTGAATAGACTCGTTTTTGGGAGCGCACCGCTCTGGTATCTTCTTCGACATAAGGACGGCGAGCAAGAATTACCTAGAGCTGGATATTATTTCGTCTCTCTCTTCATTCTGGGCAGCCTCGCGCGCTATCAGCCAGAACTTTTGCACATGTCGCTTCCAGCAGGGTCAGAAATGGAATGGTTTTTTACTCGCTTTATGCAGCATGCAGAGCGATTTTTTTCCCCAGCTGATGTATAGTCTTGGCCACAAAAAGCAAGTGTATTTCACTAGACATTAGGAAAGGCCATCATAATCAGTTGTTTTTCACGTTAAGCTCTTTGGCCAAAATCCTTCCAGATTTTCACTGCAACGCCGCTTGATTTATTTGTAGTTATCGACCATCCTCTCGCAATTCCAAAAAGAAATGATTGTGAGCAAGTACCAACAGTGAGCATTGCCTTCATAATTTCACAAATTGGGAACCCAGAGTTGGATTCCGTGTGTTCTCATGCCATTGTGCCTGCATTGAAGACGTGTGGCCTAGATCCCAAGCGGGTGGATAAGCACAACACAGGAGGACTCTTAAAAAGTGAAATTATTCGGTTCATAGAGAATTCTGACATCATTGTCGCAGATCTGACGAATGAAAGACCTAACTGCTACCTTGAAGTTGGATATGCAATGGGGGTGGACAAATTTAACAACCTGATCTTAACCGCTCGGGAAGATCATTATCACGACAGTCCCAACCATCAACGCGGTGGCCCAAAGATTCACTTCGATCTGATTGGCTATGACGTCCTATTTTGGCACCCTGATCACCTTGATGAATTTAGGTCAGAACTTGAGAAGAGGATCAAAAGGAGGCTAGCAATCCTTTCTCCCTCTGTTGACGTCTTACAACCCGTTTGGGACAGCAATTGGATCGATCAGCACAGAAACGAAGCGATGCCAGGACTATTTGATGTCTTAAAAACTCCACATCCTGGTTACTGTGAAATCCAGTTTTCCTTATCGGACCCGAAACTCAATGTGATTCAACGAGTTTTGCTTGAAGCTGCCAGGGATGCTCAAATACATGCATTCGGATGGGCAATTGGTGCAGTCTTGGATAACAGCGAGAAAGGTAGGCCCCATCCCACTGTTGACGGAATTGTTGCCAAGCTCTCCTTTCCAGAACACCTGTCCTATGACTATTGGGCTCTTAGGCGCAACGGAGATTTCTTCTTATTGCAAAGCCTTTTTGAGGACGCACGCGATCCATGTTATAAGACATTATATTTCGATACCAGGATCGTTAGGGTCACAGAAGCTCTTCTGTATTGTGCCCGTCTATACTCTCGACTTGGAGTCTCGACCACAACAGATGTCCACGTTGCTCTTGTCCATAGCGGACTAAAAGATCGGACTATCAGAAGCGCTGACTCACTTCGTTTTATCGATACAAAACATTCAACCACCCAAGACAAGGTTTGGTCTGAAATTTCGACTTCCCTCACCAATATCGAATCACAGCTTGTCCAATTGGTAAAAGAGCTGACCCAGCCACTGTTTAGCATTTTTGATTATTTTGAAGTGTCTGATTCTGTTTATGCTGAAATAGTTAATGGCTTCGTCGGAAAGATTACCAGGTAAGCTTATTCAATATCAGTTGGCTTTAAACCAGCTGTTGCACCCAAGATAAACAGAGGGAAAATGTAATGTTGTGATGACCATAGAGGGAGAGGATTTTGATCATGGGAGTGGGTAATCCCGCAGCCTGCTCGACATGCAGATTAGACGAGCGTTGACAACCGATTGAACAAGCGCAAGAATCACGCACCGGTGTTCAGCCTTCGTGGCAATTCGGTCAGCATGTAGGCGCAGAACACGTGCACAGGTTAGATCTAACAATTTATGTCCGACCACCCTTCCATAAGGCCCGAAACCAAGCGCTTCGACCTTGCGGTTCAGATACGTAATTTTGAGATCGAATTATTCTGGAAAAGGTCGCTTTTCTTTTGGGGCTTTATTGCGTCTGCATTCGTTGGCTATGCGGCTCTTCGCAAAAGCAGTCCAGAGCTTGGTATTCTCATAGCGTGTTTCGGCATGGTCTGCTCTTTGGCCTGGACCCTTCTAAATCGCGGCTCAAAATACTGGCAAGAGAATTGGGAAACTAAGGTCGAGCGACTAGAGCCGGAGGTCACGGGTAAGCTCTTCGCGGAAGAGGAGGCAATCCAATTTCACAAGGGATGGTGGCTCCGTGCTAGGACATATTCGGTTAGTAAACTTGTCATCGCTTTGAGCGACTACGTCTTCCTCTTATGGTTTGTATTGGTCATAGCCGAACTTTTGCGAAAGTACGCACCTGCGTATGGCGAAAGTCTCAGGACCTATGGCCTTGCTCTATTTGTGACTTTCTCGATTATTTACACAATACTGCTGATGGTGTTTGGCCGCAAGAGTGTACGCCCATGAGAGCTAATCTCGGAGCATATTGAATGCCGATCAGCGTGATCTCGCTGCGCAGGCAAGGTTCGCGCGCTCCTGATGCTGATCATTGGCATGTATCCAACCAAAAAGGTCATCACATTGTGCTCATTTTGTGCTCAAGCCCACTCACTCTGCCCCACTCAGACCTATTCCCGCCAAAGTTTCAATCTGTCCAACTGTTGGATATGCTTGACTTGAGTGGGCCTGAGTAGGCTGGAGAACTGTGATAGAGAAGCATTCCTAAATCGCGGGTCGTACGTTCAATTCGTATCGGGGGCACCAAACCTTTCCTTTTGTTACTTTCTGGCGGTGAAAACCTGGTGGGTCACCTCACATCTTGTTGTGTGAAGCGGACTCATCTCCTCATAACAGACGATGCAAGAGACAAGATCCGCCACTCGATTTCTGTTCTGCTCCTAGACGGCAAGACGCAAGCGCGACTCAGCAAGTACATTCGAGAACGGATCATGGAGCTATGAGCAAGGACCGCCAGACAGTTGAACGGCAATGGAGTGTCAAATGGACGCTGCTTGTGCTCTGTATCCTGCTCTCCCTGAGTTGCGCGCACAAAGGAACCCACGTCGGAGCCGAACGAGCGCACGTCCAGACGGCTCCGAAAGCCATAGCTGATCGAACGGCGCCTGGATCTGAGGCCTATCTCGCGCTCGTGCAACAGCGAATCCGGGATGTCTGGAAGGCCCCGGCACTAGACTTTACGAACCATACCTATGTGACTGTCGTCCAATTTCGGCTTCATAAGAATGGATCGGTCAGCCGTGTGAAGATCGAGCAGTCATCAGGCAATGAGTCCTATGACGCGGCAGGGACACAGGCGGTGCTGAGTGCCAGCCCATTACCCACGTTTCCGCCCGATCTCTCACATGCGTATGTTGATGCCCACATCACGCTGACCGCTCCATCACATAAGGAATGACTATCCGTCCAATGAGTCTTCTCCGTAGAAGCCGATGAGCTCTGAACGCCCCAAGCGGGAAACCTGGCCCTGGAGAAACTCGCCATTTCAAGACGAGGAAACCTGGCCAAGAAATCGTATCCGGCCCTTTTACTTTGTCGTCAGCCTGAACAAGGCGTGGCGAGTTGATCTGGTTCCGCTTTCTTTTTGTTCGGCGTGCGCGGCATGCCTGCTCTCTGGTCGGGTCCCTGGGAATAGTGAGGTGAGGGCCGCAGCGTCCAGGAACGTCGCCGGTCAAGGGATCAGCTTGATCGTTGCCCTCGCTGAAATCGTAGCACGGACGGAAGGGCACCATGCAATGGGAAACGCACTGGACAAGAGGCTGGAGTCAAGACTGTGTCAGTCGAATAAGCCCCAGAGCGACGAGGAACATGGCGGCGACAAAACTTGCTGATGCCACTACGAGCAAGACTTCAGCAGCAATGCTTAGCCCCTTGAACAAGTAAGCCTTCGTTCGAATGGATGTCAGATTGGTCGGTTCAAAAAGTCTCTTGGCCTTCTTCTCGCTCATTCCGAGATGAGCACCGACCAGCACCGCCATCGATTCCTTGCCGTCGGCCTCGTGATGCTCCCATAACTCATACTGTCGTTTGTAGGAGTTGCGATACTCTGCTAAGGGGACCTGGTAGGCATGAAGGAAGCTGTAATCTAGGCCGAAATCATCCTGAAGCCGACGGACAATCTCTTGTTCGTCCCACTGATCTGATAAGGGTTCAACGTGGTCGAACCCATATCCTGTGACATATCCGGCCATGTGTGAGCCAAGATTGAACATCACTCCTCGGCCAAACCCTAGAGCCCACAGGGCTAGAAGACGACACAGGACACCTGAGGCAATTGTGGAAAGCAAAAGACCACAAAGCAGTACATAATGAGCCCCAGCAATCGTTTCAACTTTTTCCGGGTTGGCCACTGCAAGCACAAGCAACGTTGAAGCGAGCCCAACTAGCCATACCACCGCCTGCCCCAGATCTCCGTGGGCACGCTCGAATTGCTCTAGTATTTTGGGAGCTCCATCCCGATACAGTGCAGCAAGTACAAGGTGAACAGGCTGTCTGCGTACTTTCATTTCCGTTTCGAGCCCTTCGTGCTCCTAAGGCCTTGGTCTGCTCATGCATGTAGGCGTTGAACTTTCCATGAGACTCGTCTCACTCAGCCTTGAATCGACGCCTAATACTCAAAACTGTCATGACTAAAAGGATGTCAGAGAACAATCCTTGAAGAGTCAACAGCAGGCTCCCCCAGCCGGTGATTGGGACGATCAGCTTTCGTGTATCAAAGAAAACCCCAAACGGATTAGTGATCGAGTGCAGTGGAAGTAGAATAGATCGAGTACAGCGGCCTCCGTTTTCATCTAGCAGTGTGGAGTAGGCTCCAACATAAAAGTCACCTGACTGCACTAGCATTCCAGGATCAAAGTAGTAGCAGCCGATGACAGCGAGAAAGTAGGCACAGCACAACCACCAAATCGGCCTGCCCGGACTCATTCCATAGTTGGCGAATGTGCCATAAATCCAGTTTGTAAACCTCGAAAACCTATCATGTTCGTCAACTCGTTCAGCTCGAAGCTGAAGAGAGCGCATCTGATTTGCCATCAGCGCATTGTCTAGTTTCTTCAGATGGGCATAGAGGCTGCGATAGGCATGAGGGCCTTGAAATAGTCTGGTTTGGCCTGGAGAAGAAGGTAAGAAGACTTCCTTAAACGATACCGCCCCCGTAAAGGGGTTTTCGCTATCAGAAGAGGGGCATTTAATCTGAGCAATCCCTCCACCTGTTACACTCAGCCGTCCTACACTCTTAGATGGAAGTATCAGCGTGCCAATCCAACAATCATGCAGTTCCAAATTTGACTTGTTCTTGTAGGCCCTGTCTTCACCCCGCAGGTGTAAGTTCCCGATTAGACAATTAACCAAGCGTATGCGCGGCTCGTGGGTCTCAGGCCTGAGAGCACAAGACTGCACCCTTAGATTGGCGCACTCCAAGGACCTAAAAACTCCATGAACTTCTAACCTCAGTGCGTGTGTGTTCTCATTGCCTAATACCTTACTCCTGTCCTCCTCTGGGAAATCTAACTTGAGATCGCTTTTGATATAGTCGCCTTGCGGATCGATAATTACACTCTCCCAATGTGTGTGTGGTTCTGTAACCGAACTAATAAACGTACTGGCTACCTCCCCCCAATCATTCTGATAGCGGGTTTTTACAAAGTCCGAGAACTTCTCATGTTTAGAGAATCCATTAAGAGGGGGGCCTACTGCCGACTCGCACCACGCATCAAATCCAGGAGGGAACCGTTGTCCCTCCACCCATGGGAACATTCGGCTACCGATGTCAGCGAGCTTGGCTAGCATGTACCCTCATACATTAGCGAGTATGGAATGGGATGTGGATGAGGAGTCTAGCACAAAGATGGCGCCAGGAAAGCTATATGCTGGTGAATAACAGGAGTGAGGGGAATGCACAGGAAACATTGCGGAGGCCGGGTTTCGGGACTTACCGTTTCCGCCTGCGAGGCACAAGATCGAGGGGATCAGGCCTGAGAGCTATTCAAGGCCATGCCGAAGGCTGATGGGGCAAGCGGCAATAAAGTCACCGATTCCAAAAGGAACCATTGAAAGATCCAACACCCACACTGCCCAACAAGGCATAAGCAAAGACTCGATGCTCTGAAGCTCGCGGCGATTCCTTACAGACGCGACTTTTGATGATAGCCATCCACATCACGCAGGGTATCCAAGAGCGGGAACTTTGGCTTGTGGTAGCGAGCGGGAAGGAGAGCCAGTTCATGCCGTTGCCCACAATTCACGCAACGGCTCATTAGTAATTCGCCTTCGTCGATCATGGCCAGCTCCTGCACAAGCCAGCCAGCACATCGGTTACATCTCATCCAACACTCTTTCCATATACAGAAGGCAAAGCCCCTGCCACTTGTCAGAGACCTTGCCCGCTGCAGGGTGTGCGCACACGCCACACCGCCTTTACACGAATGCCGGTGAATTTGTCGGGGGCTTGTCGATGGCCGTTTTTGGAAGGCGCCGTCGTTTGGTCCTTCAGCCTCAAGTCTATCTCGCCGACAGGCTGAGCCTTAGCTACCGGCACTTGTCCGTAGTTGCTGAGCTGCATGTCAATAGCAGACCATAGAAGGGTTAGCCATTGCGCCGCCGGATACACCTCCAGTGCCTACCAGTTGTTCCTTCAGTTGACCCGTGCGCTTTATCGTCGTACTGCAACTGGCTCGTACCGACACCTCATCCCATATGGCTTTCTCGCCGAAGCTCTCTCGAAGACGCTTGCGCAGGGAACGGCGGAAAAATGTAAAATATGAAAAGTCATCTGGATCTGGAGGTCTTATGCGGTATGTGTTGCACCTGATAGTCATGGTTTTGGTCTGGGGAAACATGGAAGTGGTCCACGCGCTTGATACGGGGAGCCGAGAATCCTTGAGAGGCATTTTCGGAGTGGGATTGGTTGTGGAGGAGGTCGGCCCCGATGCCTCGGCGGATGGCCTCTCGCAAGACGCGATCCGAACAGCGGTCGAGCAGACGCTTCGCTCGAAGGGCATTCGAGTCCTTACCGAACGAACACGTTCAGGTTCAGCTCCCTATCTCTATGTCAATGTGAATACCCTCAAGGAACAGCTCGGGTTATACGTCTATGCCGTCAACGTGGATCTCAAGCAAATCGTGGGGCTATTAACGGGCAAGGGCAAGCAGGCATGGGGAGCCACCTGGTCCGCGAGTGTCATTGGGATGGCCAGAGAGGAGAATCTGAGCCAGGTTATCGCCGAGGGCGTCGAGCCTCTCGTCACGGACTTTGCCAACGATTTTCTGTCGGTCAACACACGGTTGGAGCCGGCACCGAGACGGAACCCAAATTGACAGTGCGAACGGCACGGCGTCCTCCCAATGGCACGGATATCCGTTTTGTTGGCAGTTCTATTCGTCGTCCTTACCTTCAATGTCTATGCCTGTGTCCTGCCGTTGCAGCAATCCAGCGAGATGGGCTGCGCATGAGGAACGGAAGAGCTGGTTCGGGGAACCTGTGACGCGTTTCTCGAAATTGGGCCACATTCACCATTGTCCTCTAGCCACCCCATTGCCACGTTCCAACTTGATAGTACGTTGACTGCTTCTCTCCTTCCCGAGACGCTGTGCGGAACGCTGCGAACAGGGCGCGAGTGACGATCCACTGCTGAAGCAGTGCGCCGAGTTGTGCCGACGCTGCGCAGGATCTTGTGACCAGATGGCGGCGGTCGCATAGCCGTCCAAGCCTGGGAAACAATCTAAAAGATCGGCATAGGCCGGCCGCCACTGTTGGCGGCCGGCTTCTTCAGAGGGATCATCCTTGGTCTCCTAACCGAACGACCGTGTCTCGATTTGCAATGTCCTATCGATCGAACCAATCGGCCTTTGTCCGTCAACAGTATCGCAACCCATTCACATAGTTCACTCTTCCGGTTGTGCACATAGCAAGAGTCCCATCCGCCGTCCTGCGCTCATATCGTGACTCCGGGCTCCACAGCACCAGGTCTCCCTCAAGCACACACGCGATCACGCCGATAGAGAGTCAGGCAGGATCGACAGACGGCTGATTGCAGGCCGCACACCGTGAGAACCATGGCTACTTGCCCCTCACCGAACGGACAGCATATCCTGGTCGTCGACGACGATCCCTCGATCCGCTTAATCTGTGCGACCACCCTCAGGAAGGTCGGATATCAGGTGCTGGAAGCCGAAGGCAGCTCCGAGGCCATGGCATTTTATACCAAACCGACAGCCGCCATTGATTTGCTGGTCACCGATCTGTTTCTGCCCCCGCCCGACTTCCAATTGACTTCTTCCAGGAATCAGTACCCCCGCGTCAACGGCCATGAGTTGGTCCGGCAAATCCTGTCACTCAAGCAAGAACTCCGCGTCCTCTTCATGTCGAGTCACTCGCTCGACAGCCTGGCGGCGCAAGGCATCACGATCGAACCGGATCGGTTCCTTCCCAAACCATTTACCGTCGAACAGCTGCTGAGACAGGTCACTGCCTCACTCAACGGGCCGGCCCTCGCCAATGTCCATTCCGCGTCGGCACCATCCAAAGACGTGCCGTGGTTCGGCTGAACCTTCACTGGATGGTCTTTTAGACTCCGACGGTCATGGCACAACCGCCGAAATTTGCTGTTTTCTTGTCATGCCTCACCCCCTCGGTTAGACTTTTTTCACACCACCATGGCACGAGCACGCGCAGCGGAACATCAACGGTCACGATCAAAAAACACGCTGATCGAAGAAGCCTCGCTTGGTATTACCAAGCTCCAGGAAGTTCTTGCGGCGATCAAGGATCTCAGCCAAGAAGGCTTCCCCTACAGGGATGCCGCACAAAGTAAAGCCGAGCTGCAGTTTCGCGAGTGCCTGCGTCTCGCCTTCGGGGAGCGATCTCAAGAATTCCAATCCTATCGAAACTTCAAACTTCGGACAGCGGACAAGACCGAACTCGCTCAAAGCCTCACGGTCATTAAGGGCCTCATCCAGACCCTGGAGGACCGTAAGCTGGAGCTTCAGGGACTCAAACCACCACCAAAACCCGATCCACCCATTGAGCAACATCCCGGCAATACAGCCCGCTTGGTACTGGTCTCGCCTACAACTCCAACCACTCTGCCGGGGCAGACCAGTTCGCCGATGACTGTCGCCGTGGCGATGACGACCAATGTGGGACCGGCGATGTCTCCCTTGGTTTCCACACCTCCATTACCTTCGCCTCCACCCGGGCCTCCGATCGTTGCGCCGGCACCGACATTGACTCCTACCGCTGCGCCGGCTCCAACAGCGACTCAGCCGCCCATGCCTGTTGTACCTCCCCCTCCTGTGGCGATCCCCCCTTCTTCTCCTCCTTCCACATCGGCAACCCAAGCCATATCGTCCACGAGTGCGCGCCCAGCGGAAATGCCGCAAGCGTCCCCATCTCCGGCGGCCACCACTACTCCTTCCTCGATGCAGCCGCACCCACCCATCGATCCCACGACCCCCGGAGCGAGCCTCCAGACGACGTCTCCTGAACTACCACCGACTGCTGCCCCTCCGCCGCGAGACCTCTCGTCGGACAAGCAGGCCATCGGCCTCAGTATCGCTCGAGTCGTCGAATCGACGCTCGACCAGGATCCGCTCCATCTCGTGCGAAAAGTTTGTCTTCGCTTCCACGCCGTAGTTCGCCAGCTCCGACTTCGGAAAGACTATCGCTCGACCCTGGAAGTCGACGACGACTACGACCTTCAGGACCTCTTGTGCGCGTTGCTCAAGGTGGAGTTCGACGAGGTCGCGACCGATGAATGGACTCCACCCTACACCGGAGGCGCGCCAAGGACGACGTTGCTGGTGCATCGGGATCACATCGCCGTGGTCGCGAAGAAGACCAAGCCAGGATTGACCGCGAAAGACCTCGCCGATCAGGTCACGGCAGACTCCGCCTATTATCGCGCTCAAGGGCGATGTTCCACGTTGTTTTGCTTCATCTACGATCCGGAAGGCCGTATCGGCAGCCCGAAGCGGCTGGAAACCACCCTAACCAGCGTCAGCGAGCACTGTCGGGTCGAAGTGCTTGTTGCGCCAAAGTGAGACCATGGCAAAACACAATGTAAAGAGGATTCCTTCTGATGCGTCGCCATCGAAGACCATCAAGCCGAAGCTTGAGTTGACAGGACGGAATGACTTTGCTATAACGCAGCCCACTTCCGGGGCAATTCCCTATACGATCCATGGCCCCGCTCCGGGAGACCAAGGTATGTCTGATCGGGCGTACGTGCTGATCAATGTGTTACCTGGACAGACGTCCGCCGTGGTCAAAGCACTGGGCGAAATTAAAGAGATCAAGACGATTGATCCCTGTTGGGGTAAGCCGGATATCATCGCCATAGCGGACATACCGGATCAAGACGCCTTAACCCAACTGGTCTTGAGTCGCATACATCGCATCGAAGGAGTGACGCAGACCGATACTCACCTCGTTTATCGTCTGAAGGAGGCCAGAACAAAATGATCCGAAAGGACTGTCTCGCCATCATCGCTCTCAGCGCATTTGCCTTTGGATGCTCCGGTGTTCAACACCCGGTTCAGCCGGACGTCGTCGACGTCACATTGCCTGTGCCGGCGGATCGAGTGAAGGCAGCCGTGACAAAAGTGTTGACGGAGGATGATTACGACGTGGACTGGAAGGATGGGTCTCAGGTTCAAACCGGCTACAGGGATGAACAGCCCAGTATCTGGGATTGGCTCGTGAAAGGACGGTTCGGTGTGGTCAGAAGCCGTGCAGAAGTCTCGGTCACATCGGAAACCGATCAGAGCTCCCGGCTCCGTCTGCAAGTATCCTCGGAAGGCAAGCAAACGATGTTCCAAGGGTGGGGCCCCACCGCACCTCAAGTCCCTCAAAGTGCTGAAAACAAGCTTCGCTTGATCAAGAACGAACTGAAAATCGTACAGAACACCTATACAACAGAGACCTTTTACGGACCGTACGGATTGAAGCCTTAGACAGGTTCTTTTTCCACTCCCTCAGCTTCTTCACCAAGCTCAAGGCCGAAACGCTCTGCCATACGGTAGAGCGTTCGCCTGTCTATCCCAAGAATCTTTGCAGCCTTCACCTTGTTCCCCTTTGTCTCCTTGAGCACACGAGTCAAATGGCGCTTCTCCACTTCCTCTAGGGTCAGATACACCTCATCGAGCTGATCGACTTGGGAGCCTCGTGCATCGGCTTCAGCGGTCGCACCCTGGCGAATCACTTCGGGCAAATCCTCCGGTGTCAGGAGGGGCCCATGGCTTAACGACACGGCGCGTTCGATCGCATTTTCAAGTTCTCGAACGTTGCCGGGCCATCGATACTGGCTCAAGAGCGCCATCGTTTCCGGCAGGACTCCCCGTACGGCATGCTCAGTGCCTATCGCGCACTTCTGTAAAAAATGATGCACCAGCATCGGAATGTCTTCCCGGCGCTCGACCAACGAGGGCAATGTGATCGGAACGACTTTCAACCGGTAGAACAGATCGTCTCGAAACTTTCCCTCCTTCACCAGTTGCTCAAGGTCTCGATTGGTCGCGGCGATGATTCGGACATCGACTCTCGTGGAGGTCGTGCCGCCGACCCGTCGGACTTCTTGATCCTGCATGACCCGCAGCAACTTCACCTGCAACGCCTGTCCGAGCTCGCCGATTTCGTCCAGGAACAGGGTGCCTCCGTTGGCGGATTCGAAGAGCCCCACTTTGGCCCCCACAGCGCCGGTGAAGGCCCCTTTCTCGTACCCGAACATCTCCGATTCAAGCAACGTGTCGGGCAACGCTCCGCAATTGACCGGAATGAAGGGCTTGTCCCGGCGAGGACCGTTCGTATGAATAGCCCGCGCGATGAGCTCTTTGCCGGTCCCGCTTTCCCCTTGAAGCAGCACCGTGCTCTTGCTTTCAGCCACGCGGGCGACCAATTTGTACACCTCCAACATCGCCGTGCTGCTTCCCACCAACGGAGACCACTCCCCCTTGCTCTTCAACTCTTCTCGGAACCGTGCGTTCTCTTGGAGCAATCGGCAATGATCCAGCCCGCGTTTGACCACCAGCTTGATATCTTCTTTTTTGAACGGCTTCGCCAGATAATCGTAGGCGCCCTGCTTGATCGCTTCGATCGCGCCTTCCAGAGAGCCGAACGCGGTGAGCACCACGACGGCCGTATTCGGACTCGCCCGTTTGAACTCTCGCAAGACCGTGAGCCCGTCCACCGCGCCCATTCGGATGTCCGTCAGCACCAAATCGACTCGGCCCTGGCGTCCTCGCGCGATCACCTCTTCACCGCTGGCAAAGGCCTCGACATGATACCCTTCTTTTCTGAGGGCCTCCGCCAACAGCTCTCGTGCGACGGCATCGTCATCGGCCACCAGAATCGTCGCTGGTTGCATCACGCCTCCTCTCTCCTCTGAGCAGGTTCAGGTTGCATCGCCGGTAATGTCATCGTCACGGTCGTGCCGCGCCCGATCTCACTCGTCAGGGTGAGACTCCCGCCGTGAGCCATCACCGATTCGCGGCTCAAGAATAGCCCCAAGCCGGTCCCCTTGCCAACCGCCTTGGTCGTGAAAAACGGTTCAAAGGCTTTCTTGACGTCTTCCTCCGGTATACCGCATCCGGTGTCCCGCACCTCGAGCGTGATGACCAATGGCGACATCCCGTCGGCGACCAGCCGGCCACGATCCAATTCGTCTGCCGACGCTTCACGGTTTCCTGCCGTGATGGCAACTTTCCCCTGCGCGGGAGTCGCGGCCAGTGCATTGGCGAGGACATTCACCAAGACTTGATGAATTTTTTCTTTGTCCGCCCACACCAGGGGAAGGTCCTGTGGAAGGTCGACGGTCAACGTGATTCCTTTCTCGTGGAAGGCCGGTTCCATCAGCATCGCCGAAGGGCTGACGACTTCTTCAACAGAAAGCCATCGTGGCTCGGGCTGGCGCGGTCGAGTAGAAGACAGCAAGTCCTGAATGATGCGCACCACTCTTGTCAGCTGATCATCGATGATGGCCACCCGCTTCTTCATCTCAGGCGTCACGCCGGGCTCTTCAGCCAACGCCTGGACGTGCCACGCGATCGAGTGAAGCGGCGTCCCCACCTCATGGGCCACGGACGCTACGAGCTGTCCCACCGCCGCCAGCCGTTCCGACCGGTTCAGTTGATCTTTCGCCTGGACCAGTTGGGTATTGGCTTTGAGCAGATTTTCAGTCTCTCGGGCGAGCGCCGTCCTTGCCGCCTCCTCCCGCGCCTTTCGCTCTTCCCAACTCACCCCCAAGTACGCCACCAAGAGCAACACGCCGACGACGACGCTCCGATTGATGACTGCGGCTTGAAACCGGCCCGGCTTGGTCGGTTGGAGCAAACCTGAATAGGTCGCCACGACGCAGGCCAGCACCGTCACCAATACGATGGTTCGATTCCGAAGGGTCGTCACCAACAAGATCGGCAACACATACCCGTAGGCCCCCACCACGTTGGCCGGGGCAAATTCTTCAATGACGACGATGATAAGAAAGCACGCGGCCGCGATGGCCAGCACGAGGCGATCACGATGCGTCATGGCAGTCATCGACTCGTTCCGCCTGGCCGGGGATTCCCGCCTTCTGAAGGATGTGCATCGATAACGTAGGATTCCTTCACGGAAGTACTTACACAAGAGGGCGGGTCAAACGCAACAGCGCCGCGAGTCGGTCACATCGAGCGTCTTGGACCAGGTCCTCCACCGCCAGACTCAACTTCCGACTCCAGTTCGGGTGCTGGTCCACGGTCCCCGGTAGATTGGTCTGACATCGGGTACCGATGACGTCTTCGATATTGGCTAAGACAATCCAGGCAGGAGTACGGGCCAGATACTGATGAATACTCTCCACCAATTCGGTCGTCATCGTCGGCACATGCGTCGGATCATCCGACACGCCGGAGGGAAGGAGTCCTTCCGACTTCAATGCCGCGAGAATCCCCGCTTTTTCTCGATGCCGTTCCGCCCACATTGCCTTCCGGGCATCCTCCGAAGGAAAGAGGCCCAGTGCGGATCGAGTTTCGATATCCGTGCCCTCCCAATACCCGACCAACGTCGGAAGATCGTGGGTTGTGACGACGGCAAGGGCTTGCGCGGGATACTGAACCGGGGGCTTCCATCCCCCCCAATGTTCCCGCTCAAAATAGAAAACTCGATACGACAAGACGCCGGCCGGTCCCAATCGGTCGCGCACCCAATCGGGCACGGTTCCCAAGTCTTCGCCGATCACGAGCGCCTTTGCCCGCACACTTTCCAACGCCAAGATGGCCAACAGTTCATCATCCCGGTAATGCACGTACGTCCCCATCGCCGGGGGGAGCCCCCGGGGGATCCAGAAGAGCCGAAAGAGCGCCATGACATGATCAATCCGGATCGCACCTCCATAACGGAGATTATTGCGGAGCAACTCGATAAAGTAGCGATACCCGCTTGCGCGCAGGCGTAGGGGATCGAGCGGAGAAATTCCCCAATTCTGTCCCTCAGGGGCAAACGCATCGGGAGGCGCACCACAGTCGGCCTTGAACGCCAGGACATCTTGATTCAGCCATCCATCGGCGCCATAGCGATCGCTTCCCAGAGCAAAGTCATGGTACAAGCCGATCGGCATACCGGCCTCCTGCGTCTTCTTCACCGCCTCACACAGCTGTTCTGCGGCCAACCATTGCAGATACTGGAAGAAGCGCACCCGCGGCATCTGCCGACGCCGGAACTCCTCCAGGGCGTCCGGCATCCGAGTTCGGTATGGCTCGGGCCAGTGCTCCCAGATCGTCGAAGTCGGGGATGCGGACTGCCGCCATTCCTCCAGCGCTTGAAACAATGCATACTGCGTAAGGGATTCTCCTTCCCGTTCCGCGAAGCGATGGAAGCTTCTCCCCCGATCGGTCCTTGGTTTCAAGTCAGGTTCAGCACCTTCGAAATTGTCCTGCAGAAATGTCCGATAGCAGAGCTCGAGCACCTCGCGCTTCGTCGACCGCACCGCGTCGTAATCCACCAACTCGCATCGCCGAGCCGCGTCGATCCGGGAGCGAAATGAAGGGTCGGCCAGCCGACGCCGCACATCCTGATCCGTCCGGCACTCGGAAACCTGAGTGACATCGATGTACAGGTCGTTCAAAAACAGGCGGCTAGAAGGCGAATAGGGACTAACGTGATAGGGCTTGGTATTTTTAAGAGCATGGAGCGGATTGAGTCCGATCACCGCAGCACCCAAACGTTTTCCGGCCCAGTCAACGAAGGTACCGAGATCCCGAAAATCGCCGACTCCCCAATTGTGCCGGCTCCGCAATGAATAGAGTTGCAAGGCAACACCCCACCATCGCACACCCTGTTGCAACTGATAGGGGATGTAACAGCGCTCCGGTGCGACGATGAGACAAAACGTCGATTCCGTATTCGTGCCGCCTCCCTTTGCATGGGCCTTGACAGAGTAATAGCCAAGCGGTAGCTCTGGTGGAAACGCCAACACGACACGAACAAACCGGCGTCCCTGAATGGTGCGAGTCTCTTCGATCTTGAGGTTCGGCCCATCTGCTCGCTCACAATATCTTTCTCCGTTCTCCGCATTGAGCGACCACTGAACGTGCAGCGCAGCCTCATCCGAGCTATCACAAGGCACATACAACGACCAACTACCAGGCGCTCCTCCTAATCGAAGCACATGAACCGGTTCACAACCCCGCAACCACCAACGATGATCCCACGCCTCGAGTTCCTCAACGAGGTCCTCTCGATTGGCAACCCGTAGATCCATGGCCGCCAAAATGGCCCGTCGCGTCTCGTCCGATGTCACATGGTGCGTGCCGGCGATGTCGTAGTAGTCGGCCGCAATCCCTGCCCGCTCGGCCAACATCCGCAAAAGGTCGCTGTCAGATTGGTCGTACATGCTGTGAGTCTGAGTGAAGGGTGAGATCATGTCAAGATAATGCATTCCTAGTTTTGTAGCTGAATTCGGCAGGGAAACCGCGAGGAGAGCAGCACCAGAACAATGGACGACTGGATGATCAGCGCCCTTAGCTTAACGCATGCAAGCTCCCCGTCGAACGAGCCAGATTGACACGGGCGGCATTGAGCTGAAAGAGCGCGCCGACGAGGTTTTCCCTGGCGCGGGCTACTGCGGAAAGCCCATTGGTCAGCTCAAAATGGCTGGCGGAGGTGATGACGGCATAGCGTTCTCGCGCAAGATCCAGTTCCTTCACCGCCATTTGTAGACCGGTTTGTGCGATCCGCACCTGCTCTTGCGCCGCTGCGAGTGACGCGAGCGCATCGTGCACTTCCATTTTGACCTGGTTCGTCACTGATTTCATCCGCAACGCCTCTTGTCGTACCTGACTGCGTGCCTGGGCGATGCGGCCCTCACGTTGGCCTCCGTCGAAGATCGGAACTTGAAGAATCAGCGCCATGTTGTAGGTATCGAGCGTGTTGTTCCAACGATTGCCGACAAGCCCATACTCACCCTGCGCCACTAACGACGGCAGCCGCTCTCCGGTAATGGACGAATAGGTCAACTCCGACGCTTTCACCCGCGTGTACCGCGCCTGAACCTCGGGCCTGTCCCGTAAGGCCGTTTCCACCGCCGCCTGTGCCGCCGGCATCTCATACACATCGGTCAACCAGTCAGCGGTTAAGACAGAGAAATCCCCACGGGCAGTGCAAGCAGATGAATGAGACTGAGTTGGACATGTTCGAGGTCATACCGCGCCGATATTTCCCGTTGCCGCTCCGCAGCCAACTGCGCTTCCAGTCGCGCGACATCCAATCCCGTGGCCAACCCTCCCCGCTGCCGTTGCTTCACGGTCCCGAGCAACTCGTTCATCACATGTAGATTCGCCTCATGCATGCCGATCATTGCCATGGCCTTTACCCCTTCCATGTAGGCGAGAGCCACGTCGGCCATCGTATCGAATTTTCTGGCTTCCGCCTCCTGCTCCGTCATATGCAAAGACTCGCGGGAGGCCCGCCAGCGCTGAATCAAGCTCAGACTGAACAGGTGTTGCGTTGCGCTGATCCGAGTATCGAAAATGCTGAAGGGATCGGTACGGACCGGAGCGCGGCCAAAGCCGCCTTCAACGTGAGTGTGAGAGGCGCGAGGACAATCGGTGGAGAACTAGGCTTTGCGGCTGAAGGTCCAGCCAGCGCCACGCCTGCCCCCAATACTCCCGCGGCAAACAGACAGAGCCCCGGAGGAGCCAATGAGTTGGCCATCCGATTACCGCTCCTTTAGGCTTTCTTTCACCGATTTGAACAGAGGACTGAGCAGGTATTCGATGACGCGCCGCTGTCCGATCTTGATTTCGACCATGACGACCATCCCAGGCGAAAGATTCACGGGCTGACCATCAACGAGGATCGTAGACCGTTCCATGCTGACCCTCGTCTGGTACATGAGCCCCACTTTTTCGATGGGAGCCGCATCGTCGGACACCGTCATCACATGACCCGGAATCGTGCCATACAACGTAAACGGAAACGTTTCGACCTTGATTTCGACCGGAAGCCCTTCCTTCACAAATCCCGCATCTTTATTGTCGACCTGCGCCTCAACTTCCACCGGATGATCTTGCGGTACGACAATGAGCAACTGCTGCGCCGGAGTCACGACACCGCCGACGGTATGTACCGCTAGCTGCTGCACCACGCCGTCGATCGGTGAGGTCAGCCGCTGCAAGCCGGCCTTTTGACCCGCCTTCGTGACATCGTGCGCAAGAGAGGCAGCTTTGGTTTCGAGCGCCGACAGTTCAGCCTCTTTGCTCTGCAGAAATTCCGATACCATGGCCCGGTAGTGCTTCTCAGCCTCCGCAAGCGCCGCCAGATCTTGTTGCAGTTTCTTCTTCTGCCCGGCCAGTTCCTGGGTCTTGTCGATCCGCTGTCCTTCGGCCTGCAAGAAATCCATTCTCGATACCGCTTCATCTTCAAGCAGTCGTTTGAAAGTCTCCGCGCGTTCCACCTCCATCGGCACCGTGGCTTCCAGGCGGAGAACGTTCTCTTTGGTTTGTTCGAGCGCGGCCTGGCGTTGATCGACCAGATGCTGCGCGGCCGACACCTTGGCCTGATACTCAGCCAGTTGGTCGCGCAACAACTGTTGTTGCAGTAGAACATAAGCTCGATCCGCATCGGGTGGCACTTCGAATGAGGTGTGGCCCTTGAGGAGTGCCCGCAACCTCGCCGCCTCTACTTTTGCCGCTTGATATTCATTGGACGCCCGATCCCGGTCGGCGCGATGAAGCGTGGCATCCAATTCGATCAGGGCATCGCCTTGCTTGACCGTTTGCCCATCCTGTACGTGAATGGATGCAATCACGCCGCTTTCGTATGGCTGAACGATCTTCGAGTAGCCGCTGGGGATGATCTTCCCTTGCGCTGTCGCAACGATGTCGATCCAGCCGAACGTGGCCCACAACACGGCCGCCGTAACAGCGCTTACGATCGTCCAGAGGATCGCGCGACCGATCGGTGATGGAGGGGCTTGCTGGATTTCCAGCACCGCGGGCAGAAACTCCGTCGCCTGTTCGCTGAAACCCACAGTACCGGCAGACCGCCTCGATTCGGCCCGCCAAGCCACTTTCCACACCGTCCAATGCCTGCAAAACGCCTCCAACCCCATCAGAGCGCCCTCGCTTCCTTGCCTCGTTCATACACCTGTAACCGGGCATAGACTCCATCAAGACGCAGGAGATCTTCATGCGAGCCTTCCTCAATGATCTCTCCTTTGTCGATGACATAGATACGGTGCGCGGGCCGCACGGTGCTCAGCCGGTGCGCGATGATAAACACTGTCCGCCCCTTGGCGATCTGTGCCATATTCTGTTGGATGACCGACTCGGACTCGTAATCCAGCGCGCTGGTTGCCTCATCGAAGATCAGAATGCGCGGGTTCCCGACCAACGCCCGCGCAATCGCGATCCGCTGGCGCTGTCCGCCCGAAAGCGTACATCCCTGCTCACCGATCACCGTGTCGTAGCCCTCGGCCAATTCCAGGATAAACTCGTGGGCACCGGCCAACTTCGCCGCCTGGATCACCTGCTCCATCGCCAACCCGGGATCGGCCAGCGCAATATTGCTCCGCACTGAGCCGTTGAAGAGAACGTTCTCCTGTAGCACCACTCCCACTTGCCTTCTGAGCCATGCCGGATCAACCTGGGCCACGTCCACGCCATCGACCAGAATACGTCCGTG
Source organism: Nitrospira sp. SG-bin1 (assembly GCA_002083365.1). NCBI lineage: Bacteria > Pseudomonadati > Nitrospirota > Nitrospiria > Nitrospirales > Nitrospiraceae > Nitrospira > Nitrospira sp. SG-bin1. Next base: position 22,346 of record LVWS01000003.1, read on the forward strand.
CTCCGGCACATAGAGACGTTGCAACAGCTTGGCGATCGTGCTTTTCCCGGACCCGGAGCGTCCGACGATGCCGATCATGCGGCCCGGCTCAACGGCAAGCGACAACCGGCGGACCACCTCCGGACCGTCCGGCCGATACCGAAACGTCACCTCTTCGAATCGCACCTGTCCCGCCACGTGTGGCAGCGTTGTCCGGGTCGCATTGTACGAAGGCTCGGGCCGCGTATTGAGCACATCCCCTAACCGCTCGACTGAAATACCGACTTGTTGAAATTCCTGCCAGAGGTTCACCAACCTCAGAAGCGGCCCGGTCACCTGTGCCGAGAGCATGTTGAATGCGATCAGCTGCCCGATACTCAGGTCTCCATCGATCACGCGATAGGCCCCCAGCCAGAGCACCGCAACCGTGGTCAGCTTTTGGACGCAACTCGCGGATTGACCGGCGATCGTCATCACGCTCGTGGCCCGAAAGCTCGCCCGCACGTAGCCGGCCAGTTGTTCTTCCCATCTCCGCATAAGCGGCGGCTCGACCGCCATGGCCTTCACGGTTTGAATGCCGCTGACGATTTCCACCAAGAAGGCCTGGTTTTCCGCGCCTCGATTGAATTTCTCATGCAGACGGGCTCGAATCGCCGGCGTAATGGCAAGCGAGAGCGCAGCATAGAGCGGAAGCGAGGCCATGATCACGAGTGTCAGTGCGGAACTGTAGAACCACATGACGGTCAGGAAGACGACGGTAAAGACGACGTCCAATGCCACCGTGATCGAATGGCTGGTCAAGAATTGGCGGATCTGTTCCAGCTCCCGGACGCGGGCGATCGTATCACCGACGCGCCGGGCTTCAAAATACGCGATGGGAAGCGCGAGGATATGTCGAAAGAGTTGGCCGCCGAGGCTGACATCGATTCTATTCGTGGTATGGGCGAACAGATAGGTGCGAAGTCCCCCCAATATTGTCTCAAGAATAATGAGCGCAATCATGCCGATGGCCAATACCTGAAGCGTGGTAAACCCCTTGTGGACGAGCACCTTGTCGATGACCACTTGCGTGAAAAGCGGCGTCATCAGGGCAAAGAGCTGGAGAAAAAACGACGCCGCCAACACTTCGCCGAAGAACTGACGGTATTTGACGATGGCAGGGATAAACCAAGTGAAGTCGAACTTTAAATCTTGCACACGAACAGGGGCTCGCTTCGTAAAGAGCAGGAGTTCCCCCGTCCATGTCGCTTCGTACTGCTCACGAGAGAGGACAATCGGCCGTGCTTCCACCGGGTCTTGGATCAGTACTTTCTCTTCTTCGACCTTTGCCAGGACGACATAGCGGCCGTCGGTCCGCGTTGCCATGGCTGGCATCGGCATCCCAGCGAGTTTGTCCCACCGCGTCTTGACCAGACCGGCTTTCAGCCCCACATGCTTGGCGGCATGGAGGAGTTCGTTATGGGAAAAGACTTCACCGGACCGGGCAAACCGATGCCTCAGTTGCGACCCATCCGCCGGAAGATCATGGAACCGAGAGATGATGAGAAAACAGATTAACCCGCTGTCGACCAGTGACCCGTTTTCAGAAGCAGCGGAAGTACTAGACATCTGTTGCGGTCCTCGATTCTTCATGGGAGCCGCTGTTGTGCCGGCTCAGCAACCACGCAAGCAAGCCTTGTCATGATCGTTACGTAACGGCTCGTCGCCGATTGTATCAACGGATGGGCCTGCCCTCGCTTCTCTTAGAGGGGGGACCATCCCACTGAAGTGGTGGTTGGCTGGCAACAGAGAGTCGGCTAGCTGGGACAGTAGAACCAAGGAGTGTGATAACGCTGGTCAACATGCGCATGATTGCGCATGTGCCCGACTGACCGATACAAGAAGGGTCATGTTGGACTTCCCAGACTTTTGTGGACACATCGTTAAGCCTGGTTGGACACGCACTCGAACGGTGATCGATCGGGATATGATTATTGGGACCTGAAACCAGCTGAAGAACACTGAGTGACGAGCAACTCCGCTAATGCGCCATGCACAGTCACCTGCTATCTCGGAAGGTATTACTCCCTTCACTGCTATCCGAGGTACCGTCCATACAGAAAGGCGACAAATTGTTTCGCCCCGCGCATACGATTTTTCACGTTTTCTTCCGTGACGCCGGCTTGTCGCAGTTGTTGTTCAAACCGACTCAACGCATCCTTCAACTCCTTCCTCAGTTCTCTCTCAATCACTCGGTCCAGCACGCTTGGCATAATCTTCCTCCCCGATTGATAAACCAGTTCCAACAGCCCATGTTCCTACATGCGAAAAGTGCCCGCAATGGCCATGCGGGATTCTACAGAACTTTCAAGAGACAAACCAGTTTCAGTCCCGCTAACGGCTTTCGGCGATCGTCCAACCTCCGCGCAAACCTACGATCGACCGACATGGAACAATGTCAGACCTGGTCTCACCCTGGCTTTCGGCAAGATGGTCTTATGCATCAGAACGGTCGGGAGAGATGACACTGCTTGATCCCAACGCACCCCCATCCCTTCCTGCATCAACAGCTCCTTCAGACCTGTGGGGCCGATAACAAAGGCGACACCACCCTGCCGTAACATCTGATTCAACCCGGCCACCATCGTTTTCATGGCCGCCGACGAATTGAACGAGCCATACGGCACCCATTGATAGATCAAATCATAAGGCCCTCGGCTTCCCAGAATTTCTTCACGTGGATCCATAGTGACCATTCGGATCCGCTGCAGCCAATCCCATCGCTGTACCTCGGCACATTGCATCCAAAGCTGTTGTGCCTGTCGCTGGGCATAGGCGACGTATCGGACATTCACGGTATAGTCACGCGGTCGGTCGAAAAGCACGCAGGTGGAAATAACAGCATCTCCATTGTCAATGAGCACCCGCTCTGCCAGCGATCGCGCCCTTCCAATCTCGCGGTCTTGCTCCCCGAGATCGTCCAGGTAATCCGCGACGAAGGGTTGCGTGGCGAGTTCACTGATTTCCGTATCGTCTTCAGGATACAGCGGCACCGCCCCAAAGGCATCGGCAGGGGAGACCCTTGGCACTGCTTGTACGAATACCCGGCGCCAATCGAACGGACTGATCGGACGATTGTCAGCCGGCGACGGTCTCATTCGAAGATCGGAAGTCAAGGGCCAGGTGGATTCGGTTTCGCGGTCGGTCAAAATCAATGCACGTCCTTCGACACGGAGGCCGCGATCCAGAGGAAGCATTCGACGCCCGACCGGATTGACATAGGGAAGACCGGCCGGATCTTCGGCAAGCATAGCCTTTTGAACGATCCCGTTTCTCACGGTCACACACAACCCTTGGTAATCGTCAAAATATCGGACGGGAGGATGTTGGGCAGGTAACCATGCGATGGTATGGGATCTCGAGGGATTCATGAAAACAGCGAATGGATCCTCACCTCCCGACGGCTGAGGCGTGAAAAAGGCGCTGAATAGTTGAAACGCCGCCTCCGATGGATACGTAGGAATCCCCCGATATCGCAGTGGTCTCGGGGGCGCTTGTTCTCTATTCTGATCGTCATACAATCCTCGAATCAGCTCGAACACGGCGGAGCCCGTCCCCGGCAACAACGACTTGAACAATTCGACCACCGGGAGAAAGTCAATCTGGTCCCAATGCATGGCTCCCATGCAGGCCATGAAGCGCGCCGTTTCGAATCCTCCGTCGTCCAACACACACAAGGCATCCTTTCGCTGCCGGATGGTCGCCATGCCTGTAGGATCGATCGCCAGATCTTCGTCTCGATAAAACCACCGCACTTCCTCGATCGGCACTCGCAGCGCTCCGGAAGCGAGCGCGCGAAGATCATCCGGAGTGATCCGTCGCCAATTGACCCTCGAGGCAAGATTCAGCTTGGTTTCATTGACCAACCCACCGGGCTTGATCCCGACCCACTGTCCCCAGTCGAGTCGGACGCGCGCTCGCTTGAGAGAGACAATCCCTTCGCCGATCGACTCCCATTCGCACTCATGCAGGGGATGGCCTGCAGGATCCGTCGCGAGAACGCGACGCCCGTCGGGCCGATAAAAGATGAGGTGTCCGCTTGGAAGGGTGTCAATATATCCGCCGGTCTTGTGAAAAGACTCGGCAAGTGCACGTGTGGCAGGAAACCGAAGGTGGCCGGGAGTGTTCAGAGCAAATGCAATGGCGTCCGAAGACATTCACTCGCGGAGTTGGCCGCTCCCCAAGACGATGAATTTCGAGCAGGTGAGCTCTTCCAACCCCATGGGACCTCGTGCATGAATGCGCGAGGTGCTGATCCCGATTTCGGCGCCCAGGCCGAACTGATACCCGTCATTGAGTCGGGTGGAGGCATTCACCAGCACGGCACTGGCATCGACTTCCTTCAGAAACCGCATCGCGTGTCCGTAATCCGACGTGATGATCGCTTCCGTGTGTCGTGACCCATACCGTGCGATGTGTTCCATCGCTTCCTCCATGTTCTTCACGATTTTCACGGCGAGAATGAGATCCAGAAACTCTTTGCCGTAATCCTGCTCGCTTGCCGGCTTCGCTTCGGAAATCAGTTGGCAGGTCTTCGGACAACCGCGAATTTCGACGTTGACCGCGCCAAGACTTCGGGCCAGTTTGGGCAACAGAGTCCGTGCGACCGACTGGTGGACCAACAGGGTTTCCATGGCATTGCACGTGGACGGCCTTTGCGCTTTGGCATTGACGCACACGGCCTCCGCCATTGCGGAATCGGACTCAGCATCGACATAGATGTGGCACACACCTGCATCATGTTTCACGACCGGAATCGTCGAATGTTCCGCGATAAGCTTCATCAATGACTCGCCGCCACGCGGAATGATCAAGTCGATGGACCGATCTTGCTTGAGCAACACCGGAACGACATCACGGTCCGGACGGTCGACGAACGTGATCGCACCTGGAGGAACGCCGACTTTTTCCGATGCCTCGGCCAGAATGGCGGCGATGGCCCTATTGGAGTGAATCGCCTCACTACCGCCCCGCAACACACAGACGTTCCCTGATTTAAGGCAGAGAGCGGCAGAATCCGCCGTCACATTGGGACGCGACTCATAAATGATTCCGATCACTCCAATGGGAACTCGCACGCGCCCGACCTGCATTCCGTTCGGCCTGGTCCACATCGCGGACATCATGCCGACAGGGTCGGGTAACTTCGCCACTTCCCGAATCCCAGCGGCCATCTCGCCAATTCGCTTCTCGGTCAATCGCAAACGATCGGCCATCGCCTTCTTTGCGGTCGTCGTTCCGAACGCCTTGAGATCTTGCTCATTGGCCGCAAGGAGCTCGTCCGATTTGGACTCAAGCGCCTCCGCCATCGTAAGGAGTGCGTGATCCTTGGCCGCTGTCGAAAGAGACGCCAAGTTCCTCGAGGCCTGTTTGGCCTTGGAGACGAGCTCTGAAACATACTCCAACACAGGCAACGGCTTGGACTCGTCGATATTCAGATCTGGGGTGGTCTTACCAGGAGTGTCCACGCTTCCCGCCGATTGATTCAATAACTGGATAATGGCATTGACAATACCGTGTGGGTCAGAGATGGGTCAAGTGTGTCTGCATGTTGCAGGGAATCTGTGATCCAAGCCAGCGCATGCAGGTGCCGGAACCCCAAGGCTTCCTGTAAGCGCTATGACACTCCTCAACGACGCGAAGCGAACAATGAGTAATCGCAACCCGACAGGATCTACGGTGTTGCTTCTGGCAGAGGAGGACCCGCTGGCGGTTCTTCAGGCAGTGTCATGGGCTCTATGGGGGAGGAACCAGTTGGATTCGTGGCGTTGTCTGAAGAATCGATCTCGTCTGGAACCGTCGACTGGCCCGGTGGAATTGAATTCCCTGGAATTCCCGGCTGATCCGGCACGATTGGTTGGGCTGGAACCGTAGCCGGCCTAGCGATAGCCCCCATTGGGACCATGGAGGGGTTCGGATGTTGGAACACCCAATCATAGTGGGTCGGCTTTCCATCGAAATGACGCACGGCGATCGGGAAATTACCCTGCTTGATCGGTTTCTGTTTGCTCTTGCTTCGAACTCCCATGATGCCTCCCGTGGGAGCGCGCAGCAATTCCCACTCGCCATGTCCCACGGGATCGAGATAGACTTTCCGGAGAAAAGGCTTTGGTGGCCTCGTAAGTTCAGCCAGTGTTTGTGGGTACACCTCGCCAGGCATAACCCTTCCCGCCTTCGCACTGGCTGAGTAGAGAGCCAAGGCCGCTTGAATTTCGATCCCCTTGGCCAGCAAATCGGCCTCCAGCTCCCGTTGCACCATCGTTTTCCATTGCCGGGCAGCCACCGTCATGGCAAGTCCCATAAGCGTGATGGCTATCATCACCATGAGGTATGAAAATCCTGCCTCGTGTCGCCTCATGGGAGAAAGCGGCTTCTCAATCTCCATCACTCTTGCCCTTGTCCCGCTGATTGTTCGGATGATTCTTCCGACAACGTCACCGTATGATCCACATGGGTGTCGATGTCCCGGATGGTCACGCTTTCATGAGTGATCGCCTTGAGAATCCGACGGTCATCGATCTGATCTCCAGCTTTGAGCACCAGCACCTCATCGTCTTTCTTGATGACCGCAATATCGTTGTTTTTCCGGGTCGCGGCGCCCACGCGGAGAAATCCCAGATATCGATACTGCTCTGATTCCAAGATATCCTCTTGCTGCGTCTGGATCTCGGCGGAAGTCGAATGCTGGTTCACAGATGTGGCGGCATCTCCGGTGGTAACCGAGCCATCGGGGCTGAGTGTGGAAAAAATATTTCTCGGCTCCGTGAAATTCGTCTGACGTTGGAGACCCATTGACGTAAGCAGATCGAGTCTTACCTGCAAGCTTGGTCTCTTCATCTCCCCGGATCGCACTCCGGATAGGGGACCTGTCACATTCGTCAGAGGAACACGAACGGGCTCTTGCACCTCCCGCCATTGCCATACCGCCAGTCCAACCCATAGAAAGAGCAGCGACGCAGCAAGAATGGTCTTCTTTTGAACATCCATGGTTACTGCGCCGCCACCGGTGCGCCACTGTCGCCGACATCGCTGCGGAGGTACGTCACAATCTTGACATTGAAGGTCAACTGCGCCTCCTGCGTGCTGGACCGAGTCAGTTCAAGATCCTCGATGTACAGCAGCTCTTTCGTCATCTCAAGACTGTAGATGAATCGACGGAGGTCCTCGTACCTCCCTGTCATCGGCCCCTGTAACAGCCCTTTGCTCGTATTCGTAAGGAGCGTCGGCTCCGTCTTATAAGACAATGCCGGCAAGGTGACGCGGTCATGCTTCGCGTCGTCTGAGATCCTCAGCGCGAACGGAGTAAAGTCCCGCTCAGTCGGAAGTATCGCCCACACCCGATTCAAGTCTAGCTTCGCTTTTTTGGCCTCTCGGTGATACATCAACGCCTGTCGGGCCGCGGCCCATTCGCCCTCTAGGCGCTCACGAGAGACTTGAGCGCCCATCATCCACAGATCATGGACGAGGAAGAAAAGGGACAGAAGACTCAACCCGACTCCAACCCATGGGAACAAGGGTGCGAAGGGATGTTGCCACAAATAGAGCAGGCGATCTTTCATCCTTCACGTTCCTTCGCGCCGGTATTGGACGGTCACGTCGAATTCCACCAAACCACCCGGCCCGACACGATGCTGAGCCAACACCGGATCCTTAAACAGGGCGTGCCCCTGAAGTCCGACAGTGAATGCCGTGATGTCTTCGAGGCTCATGGCGGCCCCAGTGAGCCGAACCATCGTGCCGGCTTGCTCCAGTCGAACACTGTTGAGCGTGAGTTGTGAAGGAAGTACTTGTTCTAATTCAGTCAGAAACCGGGTCCACGAAAAGGTTTTCTTTTCAAGCCACTGATTGGCTAACTCGACCTCGAGGGGTAGTCGCTTCAGCGCTTCTTCAGATAACTCAATGCCTTCCTGTCTGGCCTGCGCTATCAAGTCAAGATCCTGCTCCCGTACTCGTTCCAACTCTGCTTGGATGGTCCGCGACTCTTGATACGTCACGATCGCTTGCCGGACATTCCAACAGATCGCGAACCCAAGCAAAGCACAGCTTCCTATCAGGAGCATGCGGAGCGGAACGATCATCGGTCGATAGCGGCGACTGAGGTTTATCCGGAACTGATCATCGGCGCCGCGTAGCAACGAAATGGACTTGAGTGAACCAACGAGTCGCGCGGTCGCGGAACTTACGGTCGCCATGCTAAAGCACCCCCGCCATCGCCGCCAGCGACGTTATCCCTCGAGGACTGCTTTTCGTCATACCACCAAGTACCTCGACCGAATGCCAACCCAACTGTTTGACGGACAGCCCGAGTTCTACCTCCAGCAAATCCTGAAAGGCCGACATATCGCCGTCCATACAGACAACGGCTTCTTTCAAGACCGCCGAGGGATGCTGTTGCCGACAGATCTCCAGCGAGGCGTTGCACTCCTCAAGAATCTTGTCCTGCATTTCTTTCTTTGTAAGCGCTTCTACCGCTTCGGCGCCCAACAACTTGCACCGGAAAAACAGCAAGCGCCCCTGTTGGAAAATGATGGTCGTCAAGGCTTGATCCGATACATTCACCCACAGACAGTTTCGCCGTCGCCAATGAGATCCGTTGGAAGTCTTCCTCCAGAGATCAACGATCCGGAGGCTCGTGATTCCTACCTCTTGAGGAATTAACCCGACCGATTCACATAGAGATTCGTACTGCATCAGCACCGATTCTTGGGCTGCCACCGTCAGTACCGTATAGGCCGGGCATGTTCCCCCGGATGGATCATGAAACACTTGGGACACAATCTTGGCCCCGCTCAGTGGAAACAACCGTTCCTGACCAAGGCGCCATCGAATCAACGCCTCGCGCTCCTCGCGTCTGGCGGGAAGCCGATCCAGATGCAGTACTGTCGCTCTGACCGCTGTATCGGGCAATAACACGGCGACCCGTCGTGGAAGATCGGAGAGTAGGGTTGCACCCACGGCAGAGTGAGCCGAGCCTGAACCGATCAGGTCTCGAATATGGCTCGCTAATGCGGATGGGTCGGATATATTGTCCTCCGTCGGAGAGGCTTTGATCATCCCGTCTGCAAGCGGGGCCATGACGCACGTGTGCCGTCGTTGTCCGCGCCAATTTCGATGGGTTTCCGCCCATGCGATCGAACCGGTGCCGAATTTCAAACAGCACCGCGGCCGGCTACTGGCCCATTCCCACATGGACTCACCCCTCTTCGCTGAATGTCACACGATTGATCTCTCTGAGCGTGGTCTCGCCCTCCAACACTTTTTTCAACGCCGATTGTCGCAGCGTGATCATTCCATCAGTCACGGCACGATACCGGATTTCCGAGAGCGGCCGCTCGGCAAGAATCATTTCCTTGATTTCATCCGTTAAATCGAGGAATTCCGTAATGCATTTTCTCCCTCTGTACCCGCTGCCATGACACTGCGGACATCCCTTTCCCTCGTAAAATGGCGTATCCTTGTATTGTTCGTAGTCCAATCCCGATTCTTCAATAAGGGCCTGTTGTACTTTGACCAGGACACGACAGGTGGGACAAAGGATTCGGACCAGTCGTTGCGCCAACACACAGTTGAGCGCGGCCAGAAAATTATAGGGATCGATTCCCATCGATGCGAATCGTCCTATGACATCAAACACATTGTTTGCATGCACCGTCGTCAATACAAGATGTCCGGTGAGAGCCGATTGAATCGCGATCTGTGCCGTCTCAGCATCTCGAATTTCGCCGACCATAATCTTGTCCGGATCATGACGGAGTACGGACCGCAGGCCCCGGGCAAACGTGACTCCTTTTTTTTCATTGACGGGAATCTGCACCACTCCCGAGAGTTGGTATTCGACGGGGTCTTCGATGGTAATCAACTTGTCTTCGACTGTGTTCATCTCGCATATCGCCGCGTACAGCGTCGTGGTCTTCCCGCTTCCAGTTGGCCCCGTGACCAACACCATGCCGTGGGGGCGAGTTATCGCTCTCCGGAATCGCTTGAGATCTTCCGGATTAAAACCGAGGCGCTCAAGCTTAAGCGCCGACACCCCGGTTGCGATCGAGTCTCGATCCAAGATTCGAATCACGACCGATTCCCCGAAAACACTGGGTAGGATCGAGACGCGAAAATCCACGGTCTTCCGGCTCAATCTCATGCGAAAACTTCCGTCTTGCGGGACCCGACGTTCGGCAATATCCAGTTCCGACATGACCTTCAAGCGGGACACTAAGGGAGCGTGCAACCGAATATCCAACGGCTCCATGGCCGGAATCAGGATGCCATCGACACGAAACTTGACTTTTGTTCCGCGATCAGCGGCTTCGATGTGGATGTCACTCGCGCGACGCTGCATCGCACTCAGCAGGATAGAATCCAGCAACTTCACGGCCGGGCTCTGCTCTTCTCCCGCGTGGTCGAGACTGAGAATTTCTTCTCCTCGATCATCTTCTTTCACCAAGATGGATCGATATTCCGCTTCAAGCTCGCGGAGCGTTTGGTTCGACCCTTCACTACGCTCCAGCGCCGCCAGAATGGCACTCCTGGAGCTGACGACTCGATCCAGCGGCTTTCCGATGAGAAGCTCCAACTCGTCGAGTCCCAGCAGGTTGTGGGGATCGGCGACGGCGATCGTCAGTGCTCCGGGACCGTCAGCGATCGGCACAAAAGGAAATCGCTGCATCCATTTGATCGGGATGGTCTCGTAGTATCGGGGATCGACTCGAAAATCCTTTAACGGGTCATAGGGAAGATCGTATTGAACCGCTAAGGCATGCGCCAATTGATCCTCGGAAATGAGCCCTTCATCAATCAGTGCCTGGTCTAAAGCGGTAGACACGCCCTTCAATCGATGGAGGACATCTTCGACCGTGTGTTTCTGAATCATTCCCTGGCCGATTAAGACGTCCGCCAGCGATGGCCTGGTAAGGCTACGCGGCATGCGAACCTTCTCTCCTTATCATTCTCCTTCCCCTTTTCTTTAACCGCCAACCGTTCCTGCCAGCTGAAAGACCGGCAGATACATGGCAATGACGATCCCACCGACCATCACACCCATAACAAGCAACAGAACCGGCTCTATCCAGGTGGTAAGTTGTGTAAGCCTCGTATCGAGATCCGCCTCATAAAACTCCGCGACATCCCGCAACATCGTATCAAGCGAACCCGTTTCCTCTCCGACAGACAACATTTCGATTGCGAGTTTTGGGATCACTCTAGGACGGCCTAACGCATCCGCCAGCGTTGCCCCTTCGCGAATCTCATTGACGGCTCCGATCATTTCGTGCGAGATCCACCGGTTTGAAACCGCTCCTCGTGCGCCTTGTAAGGCCTCCACTAGCGGAGTTCCTCCGGCGAGAATAGTTCCGAGCGTTCGCGTCAGCTGGATGGTATTGTGTTTGACTGCCATCTGCCCCAGAAGGGGAAGTTTCAATACAAGACGATCCAACGCGAGCTGTCCCCCCGGAGTGACATAGTAGGCATAGGTCCCGAGCATGACGGCGATCATGATGGTTGCGGCTGGTGCTATCCGGGACTCCGCGTGCATGATCGTATCAAGCAAGACCTGAGTCGCCCATGGCAAGGTTTGCGCAGACTCGCCATAGACCGATACGAAAGTGGGCATGACATAAGTCAACAGAAAACCAATCACGGCCATGCCAATACCGATGAGCACAATGGGATAGGAGATCGCCTTCGTCACTTTATGACGAAGGCCGACCATCAGCTTCAGATAGGCAATGTATCGGTGCAATACGTCGGGAAGATTGCCCGATTGTTCTCCCGCACGTACCGTAGCGACATAGAGTTCCGGGAAATAAACGGGATGTTTGGCTAAGGCATCCGAGGCTGATGCTCCACCTCGAATCTCTTCCCGTACGTCGCGTAGGGTCCGCTGAAATCCAGCATGGCCGGCCCGTTCGATCAGGAGATCCCAGATACGCAAAATGGGCAGCCCGGATTTCACCAAAGCGAGCAATTCTTGATTGAAAATCAAGAATTGGGCAAGCGGAAGCTTTCCCCATGACCACACGGGCTTCGTCTTAACTGAGGTGCCGCGACGCTGAAGGGTGAAAACCAGTAACCCTTCCGACTCCAGTTTCGTACGAACCGCCGGTTCATTCTCTCCTTCTGTATGCCCATGAACTGTGGATCCATCAGGCCGCGCGACTCGATACGCAAATACCGCCATAGACGTACCCCTCAAGACCGCGGCTTATCCCGCATGCCACTACATTCGTTCGTGCACGAGATCATCATTAAATGACTCAGTAAGCCAAAGGGTCTGCCCCACTTGGATACGATCACTCGAAAGTCCGTTGAGAACCATGAGGTATTTGACAGACATATGATGTCGGCGTGCGATGCTCCACAATGTGTCTCCGGGTTTGACCAACATATGTATCCTGGATGGGGCAGCGGGCGCTTGGCCAACCACCGATACTTCCCGAACCGAAGATGCTCTCGGCACCTGATGCGCGGCATCCGGGCGAATTCGGTTTTCTTCCTCCAGAGCGGTCGACGAAACATCCTGCAGAGCGCTGATCATCGTTGACTCGGATTGACCATCAGTTGAAGAAGCCATCGTTGAGGGAGCAGTGTTCTGTCCCTGTCTTCCTACTTTTGATAATTGCTGTTGAAGCTGTTTCAATTGATTTCGAAGTGGGGCTCCAGTCCGCCCAACTCGTTCACGTCCGGAACGGGAGTCGGCTAATTCTTCCCGCTGAAGGTCAATCACATGGCGAGCTTCCGTCAACCGCCGTTCCGCTTCCCGAATGCGCCCTTCCAACTGCGCCCGAGCGATCTGCACATCGGCCAAATCTTGCCGCCGTGCCTCGACCTCTGCCCTCAACTCGGCAACCGTTTTTTGAGCCTGTTGGAGTGAGATCTTGAGCGTATCCACCGTGAGTTGGAGATCTGATATTTCCGGTTCTATGACGATGGGTTCGAACGGACTACAAGCAGCTATCCCGAGCAGAAAGATTCCCATGAGCGCACCTCTCCATTCACCATTCAGGCGAAGCTCGGTGCGCCAATGGCAACATCTGATCCGAGTCAATCTTACATGTCCATTTACCATCGGTTATATGGAATCCCGTTCGTCCCTACGAGGTCCGATCCAGAATACACGTCAAAGATACCACCCTCCGTCGGTTCCAGGATCTGTTGCCACGAGTTCGGTGAATTCGTAAAAGGGTCCTTGGGAAGGGTTCGCAGATATCCCCCCGCTACGAGCCCATCTAAGGACGGAGGATACTTCCCTTTGTCTGCCCGATGGTGATCCAGCAATTCTCGCAGCGTAAACAGATCTTGCCGCAATACCGTCTCTCTTGCTTTGATTAATGATGATTGATAGGACGGCACGGCGATCGTCGCCAAAATACCGACAATGGATACAACGATCATGAGTTCGATCAGTGTAAACCCCTTCGCATTCCATCCACCCGTCCTACCAATCCTGGTACTTGGTGCCATCCAGTGCAGACTCCCCGTTTTGCGTCATTACGTCATAGAGATCTTCACCGCACCAACTAGAGGGCTTCGGAGGATCCTTATAACAACGCAGAGCCCAATCGGATTTACCCGTCATCGGATCAATCGGCATCACCCGTAAATAACGCCGTATCGCCGTGCCTCGAACCGTCGCCTCCTCCCCTGTCAATTTCACTCCCAACAGTACATCAAGAGACTTAGGATAGCCGTACGGTCCGGTAACTTCCTTGCACGTCAACCTATTCTTCACACAAACAGCTCCGAGCAAGACATCTCCATCGCGATTCCATTCCATCTTGAAGAGATCAATCGCGCCGCGAATCGTCCGAAGCTGTTGGCGCAACTCGATCTCCTGCGTTCGTTTTGTCGATACTTTGCTCAGAGGCATGGCGACCGACGCCAAGATTGTGATAATGGCCATCGTGACGAGAAGCTCGATGAGTGTGAGTCCATCCTCTTTCACCGTACTCTCACCACCCCATTCCCAATTACACCGGCCGATTCCTGCGTCGCACGACCAGCACCGGTCAGTTCGACGCGAATCGGCGACACCCCTGGCGCCTTTGCCACGAAAATGACATTCATAACTCGTGGTGGACGCTGAGCGCCTGAACGAGCGACGTGAAATGTGATTGTTCCTCCTTGCGCCTCATCGCTTCCTGCCGAGGCTTCGCCCGTGTCGATCACCTCCGCGTTATCGAGTCGTTTGAATTGCAGAATATCGGGGTCATAGTTCAGTTTGACCACACTCTCATCTGATGAATTGATTCGCCCGTCTAGAACCGAAAGCCGTACTTCTTTACCGGATTGCACGACCGAATCTTCCGGCTTAACCTTCAACAGAGGATCCGCCGCCGCCATATGGGCCAATGGCCTTACCGTGCTTGTTTGTCCTGCATCTTTCGCCGGCCCACCGCTATGAGCCGTTCCCTTCCCAAATTCGTTGGTCCCCACAGCCGACACTTTTTTGGATCGACCGGAAAATACCGGGCTTGTCGCATAGTTGAATTCGGTACCGGACCAGAACGCGTGATTGCTGGATCCATGAGGAAGCGCCGGTTGCGCAATATGAGGAGTGATCGTGAGAATGACTTCCGTCGTTACTCGGTCCGTCTTAAAAGAGCTCAGCAGTTTTCCGATCAATGGCCAATCTCCGACCCAGGGGATGGTGACCCGTGTTCGGCGATCCTCCTCCTGGAGCAGCCCCCCGAGAACCACCGTTTCTCCATCCCGCATGTTGAGAGTGGTCTCAGCTGAGCGATTGCCGAATTTGAACTGTTCAATTTTTGGAGAAGCCTGAAGCAGTACCGGATCTCCGACACGAATCACCTCTACCTTCATCTTCAACGACAATTCATTGCCCAATCGGATGGAAGGCTCGACAGTCAACTTGACGCCCGTATCTCGAAATTCGATCGACGTGACGGTTGAGGTGGTCGGCACGGCTCCAGTAGCCGCCTGTCCGGGCAGGACGTTCGTGGTAGAGAGCAGAATCGGCTGTTTATCTCCTATGTTGATCTCGGCTTTCTTATTGTTCATCACGCGGACTTTCGGTGAGGCGAGCGTCTTCGCATCGGATTGCTGTCTAAAAAAATCCAGCAACACCGTCGTCGGCAGTTTAAAAAGATAGTTATTTGGGCCTAAATCAGTCAGTTGGCGGTAGGTCATTTGCACGGCATCAGCAGCCAAGGTTCCCGTGAAACCGGAAGCGATCAGTCCGGCACCGGCTTGTTTTGGATAGTTCAGCCCATACGTTTGACTCTTCGTTCGATTGACCTCCAACACCTCAAGGTCAAAGAGCACCTCCGGTTCTTGGCGATCATTGGTCAGGATGATTTTTTCGGCAAGTTCCAACTTCTCCGGCTGGTCGCGAATGACAATCGCATTGAGCTGTTCATTGGCGTGCATTCGCTTGGAGTCCAACATGTTCTTCAGCAGAAGCAGCATGTCTTTGGCTTTTGCCGTTGACAGGTAAAATGTCCGAATCATCAGATCCTGATACTGCTCCTGCTTCTGCTTGGTGTCGGGACTGATAATCAAGACAACCGGTGATATTTTTCGAGAAAACAAACTGTTACTATTGAGAATCAGTTGCAACGCCTCCTCGAAAGGCGTGTCTTGGATCGAAATCGAAATAGGATCGTTCCGGACATCCTTGTCGAAAATCAGGGTAAATCCGCCAGCCGCTGCCACTCCCTCCAAAACTTCTTTAATGCCGGCGTTCTTGAACTTTAACGTTACTGACTGCATCGAACGTTCGTCTCTTGTGAGCCGCTGTTGCTCTTCACTAAGCCGGGTGATGCTCTCCAGTGCTTCCTGGTACGACGGATCGAGCTCCGCAGCCCGCACAAACCCTGTCATCGCTTCCTCGACTCGTCCCAGTTGAGCAAACCGTTCTCCCTCGTGGTACTGAGATCGAGCCTCTTTCAAGCGAGTTGCTTCCTGAAAACCTGCGTGGTACTCCCCGCTAGACGGCTCGATAGCGAGCGCTCGCTTATATTCTTCGAGTGCCAGGTCAAATTGTTTATCTTTCAGAAACGTCCGACCGCGCTCGGCATACATCGTCGCGGTACGCTCCCGGGCGAGCATATACTTACCTTGTAGCGAAGTATTGAACGGATCTTCTTTTAATGCCTGTTTGTAGGCAAGAATCGCCTCTTCCCAACGTTCCGCAGCCAAGTGCTGATCTCCTCGCTTGACGTCAGGAGAAGCCACCAGGGCGCACCCTGACATCGCGAGGATTCCCAGAACCTCGAGAATGCCTTTCGATCGGTTATGAATACGCACTTTCAGCCCGGGGACCACGTGTAGTTCCCATAGATATCTCGTATGGCCTGGAAGCATTGCCCAAGCCAACCATCATTTTTCTTATACTACGGATCAAGACGGGCTCAAAGGAAAAGCCCAGAACGTGAGGGCGTGACTTCTCTGCCGAAGCCACGACGGCTCTCAACAATGTCCGATGGCGTTAGCGGCGGCCTCAACAAGAGAAGCGGTCCTATAAAGTGATTGGAAATCTCGGAAGAGTAAACTTGTAAGCTTCCCCTAGATCGAGACAGTGATACGGAGAACTTTCTGGCACAATTGTTTCCCTAGCCAGGAGGTTTTCATGCGCCAATCGAAGTTCACCGAAACCCAGCTTGTGTCCATTTTGAAAGAAGCTGATGCGGGCCGCCCAGTCAACGAGCTCTGGCGGCCCTATGGGATCAGTTCCGCCACGTCCGACAAGTGGAAGGCGAAGTATGGCGGACTGGGCCTCGGATGTGAAGCGGCTCAAGGAGTTGGAGCACGAGAACCACCGGCTGAAGCGGATGTATGCCGATCTCTCCTTAGAGAACGCCGCGCTGAAAGACGTCATCGCAAAAAAGCTGTAAGGCCTGCTGAGCGGCGGGAGATCGTGACACATCTGGTCCTGGTGAACGGTCTTCCGGTACAGCGGGCCTGTCAGGTCGTGGGGCTTGGGCGCGCGACATGCTATCGGCCTCGTGTGGAGGGGGCCCAGCGGGATGCGCCCGTGATCGTCGCACTGACGGCAGTTGTGGCCGCACACCCGCGCTGGGGTTTTTCTGGAAGTGTGATCGGCGACTCCGGCTCGATGGGCATCCGTGGAACGCGAAACGCGTCGGGCGGGTCTATTGTCAGCTGCGCTTGAATCTGCCCCAACGCACGAAGAAACGCCTGCCACTGCGGCTCCGTCCGCCTCTCACGGTGAGCCCGCAGCCCCATGCGCTGTGGGCCGTGGACTTCATGAGTGACACGCTGGACGGCGGACGCCGGTTCGGCCGTTTGAATATTCTCGATGAAGGGGTCCGCGAAGGACTGGCGATCGAAGTCGACACGGCATGGCCTGCCGAGCGCGTGATGCGGACCCTGGAGCAGGTGGTCGCGTGGCGCGGCTATCCCCAGGCGATTCGGCTCGACAATGGCCCCGAACTGCTCGCCGATCGATTCGTCACCTGGTGGGCGGACCGAGGCATGGAGTTGCGTGACATCCAGCCAGGCAAACCTGCGCAGAACGGCTGTATCGAACGGTTCAATCGGACGTATCGGACCGAAGTGCTGAGTGCCTATGTGTTTGAGTCCCTGGATCAAGTGCGGGAGATCGGTGCAGAGTGGTTACTGACCTATAACGAAGTGCGGCCCCATGATGCTCTAGCTGGTTTCCCGCCAGCCACGTATCGGGCTCAGCTGAACGCTGGACGTTCTCCATTGCCAGTGTCTCGTTGACAGGGAAGCTTACAAACTCACCGTGCCATCCGGCAGCCGAATTTCATACTCCGATTGGCAATGTGTGTCTGCGATACAGCAGTGTTGAGCAAACGTTCTCTACTTGGGAAAAGCAATTCAATCTCTGGCGGCTCCACCGAAAGCGACGGCAATTAGGAAATAGAGTAGGATGATTAATTTGGAGTCTCTTGCGAAAGGAGCAGACCCATGAAGCTATCATCGTTTTCTGCGGAGCAGATTATCTAAGCTCCTACATCAAACTCAGAGCGGCATCTCACCCCCATCTGGGATGTCTGTCGACAACCCTGCATCGCAGAGTTAACCCTCTGTGCGAGGAGGAAGCAGTCTGCCCACGTGGGGGCATAAGCGAACTGCTACGGCTGCAGCGATTAGGAAAAGAAGTGACCGGCTCAAACGGCTAGTGGCGGATTTTCTTTCGACAAGCTCGCAGACCTTACGAAACGAGCCGAGCACGCTGGCCGCCGAGTGCTCGTAGCTTGTTTATTACAATCGCCAGTATCTAATCGACGCAGGAATGTAGCGTGGATCAAGGATGCTCTTGACATCGATCACGACGCCTTGCTTCTGATCTCGAAGAGGCCTCAAGAGATCGACCACGTTCATATCCGAAAACCTCTTATGCGCCACAGCGATGATGAACCCATCAAGATCTTTCAACTCCTTCCATTGAACCAGATGAATTCCATATTCTGCCACGGCTTCTTCACTCTCCGCGATAGGATCATGCACGAGCACTTCAACTCCATATTCGCGAAGCTCAGAAATGATATCGGGTACTTTGCTGTTGCGAAGATCCGGTACATTTTCTTTGAACGTCAGGCCGAGCACTCCCACGCGAAGTTCATTGGCGGGGCGCGATAACTGGCTGAGCAGCTTCATCGTGTGTTCTGCTACGAACTTTCCCATTCCATTGTTAATGCGCCGACCGGAAAGAATCACTTGCGGGTGATACCCCACCGATTCTGCCTTGGACGTTAAGTAATATGGATCCACTCCGATACAATGACCGCCGACAAGACCGGGAGAGAACTTCAGAAAGTTCCACTTCGTCCCTGCAGCTTCAAGAACGGATCTGGTATCTATTCCTAAGCGGTGAAAAATCAAGGCAAGCTCGTTCATCAACGCAATATTCAGATCACGTTGAGTATTTTCGATGACCTTGGCCGCTTCTGCGACTTTAATACTGGACGCTCGATGGATACCCGCCTTCACGACCAACGCATATGTGTCCGCCACGATGTCCAGAGATTCAGAATCTTGTGCAGATACTACTTTGACAATCTTTTCGAGCGTATGTTCCTTATCGCCAGGATTGATCCGTTCCGGTGAGTAGCCTAATTTGAAGTCTACACCTGCTTTCATGCCCGACGTTCGTTCCAAGATCGGCAGACACACCTCTTCGGTGGCACCTGGATATACAGTCGATTCATAGACTACGATCGTTCCAGAAGAAAGATTCTTCCCAATCAGTTCTGATGCTTTTTGGAGCGCGGTAAGATCCGGTTGTAACGCCTCATTAATAGGGGTCGGAACTGCAACAATAATGAATGTAGCTATTTTAAGGTCTGACGGTTCAGACGTATACCTTATTTGAGCAGCGGCCAAATCGTTATTTGATACCTCTCCAGTCCGATCGATTCCCTTTTGTAACTCTTCGATCTTCCGTCTATTGATATCAAAACCGATAACTGGAGCAATCTTCCCAAATGCCACGGCAATCGGGAGGCCAACATAGCCCAATCCTACAACGGCAATCGAACGTGATCCTCGCTTATCCATACCTCCCCCCGGTGAGCAATAATGTAAATGACGTTAACAATGGCAGAAGATGTCCTGGGCGTCAAGGAAAGGGCCCCTCCTTTGCTGATTTACTCGACTTATCGTATTACCTTCTTTGTATTACCTTCTTTTTGCATTTCGAGCCATCCCAAGATAGCTTCTCATCAATGAGGCTCAATAATATCAAAGAGATCCTTACATGTAAGCATCTATTACATATAGACAAAAGAAATCGTTTCAATGAAGAACCTCACAAACATGAACCATCACTTCATGTGTACGTCTACGAAATCATCGCACCCCCCATCTCCAGTCAAGGGTCTTCTCCTTTGAAAAATATTTTAACGTACTGTCCTCGCAAATTCAGGGGGAATGCTCGTCGTTGGAATCCCCATTTTCAAAAACTGTTCCGCATCACAAAAGGCACTTAACTTGCTCATGACCTGTAGCTTCGCGTGGACCTAGCGGTTCGCAATCTCCTTTTTTCCATGGGGGGCTTCGACGATGCGTCAAAAGATTCAACGATTGTTGCTCGTCTCAGTGGGTATGGGCACGCTCTTGTTTGTTTTTGAACTGGGGATATTAATAGCGCCAATTTTCGCGGCGGGGTCAGATACGATCGTGGTTCCACGAAATCGACAATTGGCTGCTCCTATACGAAAACTCATGTCTGAAGTGCCTGAATTGACACAACTTGCGACATCGCCCAGTCCAATTCCACCTCCGACAATTCCCCAACCCCTGCCACCACCGATTCCTGTTATAGGAGTGAACACCTCTAGCCTTTCGTTTACGGCTCAGCAAGGAGACAGTGCTCCAATAATACAGACTCTCACTGTTACCAACAGGGGTGGAGGAACATTGAAGTGGTACGCCACTGCCCCCGCAGCATGGTTAACCATGAGCCCCGCCTCCGGCATGGGAAACAGTACGATTACGTTAGCCGCCAGTACCAGTTCTTTCTCAGCCGGTATCTACAATACAATGATCACGTTAAACGCCACTGATGCGACAGCTGTCACCATTCCGGTCAGTCTCACCGTAGTGGCTCCACCTCCTGTAATTCAACCAAACCCGGCAAGCCTCTCCTTCACAACCGAGCAGAGCGGTAACCCCGGTCCACAAACCATCATCATTTCTAATGCAGGTGGAGGACTTCTTACCTGGTCTGCCACTGACAACGTCTCTTGGCTGAGCCTCTCCCCGCCCTCCGGAACCGGCACTGGGACGCTCACGGCGACGGCCACCACCGGTGCCCTCGCGACCGGGACTTACCAGGCGCTAGTTACCGTCAGTGCACCCGGTGCCACTCCCATTTCTATTCCGGTCTCCTTTACGGTTACGGCGCCCGCCCCCACCCTTACCGTCAGCCCCACCGCATTGACTCTCTCGGCCATTCAAGGTGGGACAAATCCGGCCAGCCAAACCATAACGGTGAATTCGAACAGTACGTGGACCGCCAGCAGCAATGCTCCCTGGCTCTCTCTTACACCAACGTCAGCCACCGGCACGGGACCGATCACCACCAGTGTCACCCTGACCTCCGCTGTGGTCGGTACCAACACCGCTACAATCACTCTGACTAGCGGGGGCATCGCTCGTACCATTCCCGTCACCCTGACGGTCACTGCCGCTTCCCTGGCGGCTTCCCCCACCCGGTTGACTTACACCGCGACGCAGGGAGCCGCTAACCCTTCTGCTCAAACCCTCTCCATCAGTTCCAATAGCACCTGGTCTGCCACTGACAACGTCTCTTGGCTGAGCCTCTCCCCGCCCTCCGGCTCAGGCGATGGAACCATTACGGTAAGTGTGAATACGGCGACTGCTGCTCAGGGAAGTAACTCGGCAGCCATCACTTTGATCAGCGGAGGAATAACCAGGATCGTAAGTGTGGCTCTGACATTGAACCCGGCATCAAGCTCATCTGCGACATTGTCGTGGGTGGCAAATACCGAGCGCGATCTTGCAGGATACAGAGTATATCGAGCAACTTCATCAGGAAACTATGGGGCCCCCATTGCCACCATCCAAGGCAATATTACCCAATATATTGCCTCAGGACTCCAATTCGGAACGACATATTTCTTTGTCGTGACGGCATTTGATATCGCTGGAAATGAAAGCACCTATTCGAACGAGGTCAGTAAGAGCATTTTTTGATTGCCGTTAAAAATGGGAATGGCAGCGCTACAAATATTGACATGTCTATAGCTTCAAACTCCACGGATACAAAGGTATAGGACTGGACTTGGTCTATGCAGATGGTTGATCAATGTGTTGCCACCGTCAGCTTCTGAGGTTAAGACAGATCCCAGTGTAGAGGAAAATTCTATTGCCATATAGCCCCCTGAGGGACGCCAGAGCATCAACTCCAACGGTTTAATTTGACAGCCTGCATTAACGCTTCACCGAACAAATAGGGCAAATCGGGTGGCCCTGAATCAAAGGGAAATGTTCCGAATATCTTTTCCCGAGGAGAGGGAACTTCAATCTGCGGCAACTTCCTTCGATGGGCGACCGAGTTCTCCGCAACTAAATCGCTTGCTATGGTTGGTCGATGAGATTGCTAGACAGCCACTCGGCTTTCGCTGACAGCATACTCGACCATATAACTTGGAAGGGAATTTCCTGCCACACCATTGAGGATTACATGGATGGGGCGGTGCGCTCGCAGCGATCCAATTGCCTGCGTAACAGCTTGTTTGGCAGTTAGGTTAGCTCTCACCACAAGGAGGAGATGATCACAATGACTTTCCAGCACGTTCATTGTGGCCACAGGGAGGATTGGCGGGGCGTTCAAGAGGATATAATCGAACTCCTCCCGTAGTTGCGACAGCACACGATCAAGTTGACCAGCACGCAATAGTTCGGTGGAAGCGGCCACCGCTTCTCCAGCCGGCATGATCCAACATGGAACATCTGCTAACGGACTCATGGCTTGTTGTAAGGGGATGTCGCTTCGCAGGCAATCAATGAGCCCATACTTTATTGGGGTCTCAAGGAACGCCGCCATTTCGGGAAAGACAAAATCACAATCCAGGATGAGGACACGCCTTCCAAAGTCTCGCGAAAGCGTATAGCCAAGATTGACCACTGTGGTTGTTTTCCCTTCCCCCTTGATGGCACTCGTCACAGCGGCGACCATCGGCGCACCCGTGGTGTTCAGTAGCTGTAATCTCGCAGCCGCGACGCGATACTGCTCTGCAGCCATAGAACGTGGGAATATCTTCGCAACAAATCTTCTGTCGATCTCGTGTGCACTTGGCCTGGCAGCCAAGGGCTGCTTGTTCAGTTCAGCCTCTGGTCTTGACCGCATAGTTATACCCAGCGAAGGTCTGGGCAACGCGGCGCTCTGGAAATACCCCGAATCACCAGCCGTACGCCATAGCAGAGAAAAATCAGGAATAGCCGCCAATAATCGAGGGCCTGAGAGAAGAAGTTCAACATCCTCCGGGCCTCGGAACTGGGGAGTAAGCCGCTCGCGTATGACTGACAACCCTGCCCCCAAGACGCACCCGAACAAGAGCCCTATCACCATAACCCTGGGACTATTTGGAATGGCTGGTGAACTTGGAAAAGAGGCACGGTCCACGATGCGGAATTTTCCATTTTTCTGACGTTTCTCAATATTTTCCTCGACCCGCGTGTGCAGCCGCTTATCAAGGAGCATCGCGTAGTTGGTCTTTAGGTTATTGTAGTCACGCTCAAGGACAAGTAATTCCTGTTCAACTGAAGGGGACCTATCGAGACGCCTTTCAAGATCTCTCTTCGTGGTGCGCAGTTGGTCGAGCCGCTGTCTGAGAAGCGCGATCTCGGTGCGTTCTTCATTCTGCTGCTTCATCAGATCCTGGAGATACGGATCAAGTGGCGGAGGCGTCTTGTCGGGCTTGATCGCATCTTGACCATACAGATTGGTTAGCTCCTCTTCCGTCTGTCGGATTTCTTCCTTCGTTAAGATGACCTCTGGATATCCATCATAAAACTCCGCTCTGAGCTTGACGAGCCTTTCTCGGAGCTCCTTCAGGTGTCGAAACAACGGATCTGGCTCCATTCCCCGCGGTGCAGCCCCGATACCCAAACTCTGCTGCCCGGACGTACGGTACTGCTGCACCGCTTGGTGTAGAGTGCCAAGTTTATCGGAATGACGTTGAAGATTTTCAGTTGCGGCGGTGATCTCTACTTCTACGCGATCCAAGGCAAGAAGGTTAGCTTGAGCCTGCTGAGGAAGGTCGCCGAGGTGCGCTTTCTTGAACTGACTGATGCTTTCTTCTCTCTTTTCCAGTTCTCGTTTGAGCGCTCGCAGTTCTTCATCTAGAAATTCTCCCGTGCCTTCAACATCCTTCTCACGCTCCCGGGTATTCTCCTCAATGAATTTGTCCGCGATTTTGGCCGTCACCAGCATGGCCGTTTTGGGATCCTGATGGAGAAAGGAGATCACAAACCCGTCAACCAAGTTCTGAGAGCTTTTCCCCCCAGCCGGGTCAATCATGGCTCGCTCAATCTTCGTCCTGCTCGCCAACGCGCCCCAGCCGCCTATCTGCCCTGGTTCGTCAGAGGATCCATCCCCCTGCGCGTGTAATTCTTTTGCTATCGGCTCTAGGAACTCCTCGCTGATAATTTGCTTCTGTATAAGAAAGAGACGTTTCTCAAAATGCTTTTCCGAGCCTTCCCCACTATTGATAACGTCATCGATTCCCTTGCGATCTTCCGCCACAATCAACGTCTGTGACTGATAGTATTTTGTGGCAATCAACAAGTAGCCCCAGGCCAGAGCCAACGATAGTGCGATCGCCCCCACGATGACCCATTTATTGCGGGAAGCGATGAGGGCGTACTCGCGAACTGTGGCCGTTCCAGTTTGATCTACTGAGACAACCGACTCGGAATATTGCATGTATGCCCTCCGAACGACTTACACTAGGGTATATCGAGACTTAGGTCTTGTAAAGATACATCAAACGGACCTTACAACGATCCGGTCGGCACGGTCGGAATCTCCGTATCAGGAACGCAGGATTGGAACATCGGGACGATCTCTTTGAGCCGTTCGAGCAACACGACGGTTTCATCACGGTAACTCGCCGCTTCCAACGCAGACAGCTTTTCCCGAAATTCTTCGAAGTCAAGATGGTTGATCGTCCGAATCTGCAGAATCTTGTCCAAGGACGAAGCGACTGCAACCTCTCCCTCACCGACCAACTCTTCATACAGTTTTTCCCCAGGGCGAAGACCAACGAATCGAATAGGAATATCCTTTCCAGGAATAAGCCCGGACAGCCGAATGAGACTCCGAGCCATATCGAGCACCTTGATTTGCCCCCCCATGTCGAGAATGTAAATATGGCCTTGTTCACCAATCGTTGCCGCCTGGAGAACCAATTGAACGGCCTCTGGGATCAGCATGAAGTAGCGTCGGATCTCCGGATGTGTAACGGTTACCGGTCCGCCCGCCCTGATCTGTTCCTGGAAGCGCAACAATACGCTCCCACTACTGCCAAGAACATTGCCGAACCGTACAAGAAGGAAGCGGGTCCGACTCGTCCTTGCAATATCCTGAATAATGAGTTCCGCCACTCGCTTGGTAGCTCCCATCACGCTCGACGGGTTGACCGCCTTATCGGTCGAGATATGGACGAACTGCTCTACACCATAAAGACTCGCGGCTTCAGCGGCGACACGTGTACCGATGCAGTTGTTCTTTACGGCTTCGAGGGGATTCAGCTCCACAAGGGGAACATGCTTGTGGGCTGCCGCATGGAACAAGATCTGAGGTTTATACTGCTCCAGTACAGCACAAAGTCGCTGCGCGTCCGTGACATCCCCAATCAGCGGAACAATGGGGAACGCAAACCTCCGATCATCTAATTCCTTGTGGATGTTATAGAGACTATTCTCATGACGCTCGTAGAGCAATAGCGTGTGTGGTTCGAACAGGGTAATTTGACGAGCCAATTCAGAACCAATCGACCCACCAGCTCCAGTAATCAGGACACATTTCCCTCTCACCATCTGTCTCGTCGCTTCATTGTTAAGGTCGATGGGCGCACGGGACAATAAGTCCGGGATCGAAACGTTACGTATCTGACTGACCGTGCTTTGGTCTGCAAGCAGTTCTTCTTTGGCCGGCAATGTTTTGATCGAAATGTTGTACGGCTCCAATTTGATAACAAGATCTCGGAGAAACTCGGGAGCCGCCTTCGGCACCGCGACCACAACCACTTCGGGTTTGAGTGCCTCTATAAGTTTAGGAAGGTCCTGCACCGTACCCAACACGCGGACTCCGTGGATACGTTGATTGAGAAGCCCAATATTATCATCCACAAATCCGATCGGCTGGCAGTTAAACACTGTGCGAGTTTTCATCTCCCGAACGACACGTTCTCCTGAATCTCCGGCTCCGACGACCAGCACCTTCCGTCTTTTCTGAAAAAGCGGCCTATCACGAAGGATTCTGGAGGACAATCTCACTCCGGCAAGAAACCCGATGAGCAGAATAGCATCGATGGCAAATATGGAGCGTGGGTAGCTAGAGATCCCCATCACCCAATGGACCCAACCATAAAATGCGACTGTGCTGGTTAAGACGCCGCCGATAATGTTTTGGAGATCCCAAATACTCGTATATCTCCACAAACCTTCGTTCAAACCAAACAAGGCAAATGCCACCCCTCTTATCGCAACCAAGGCAAGTATGGTTTGTTCGAAGGTGCGGATCTCACCGGCAGGTATACTGCCGTCGTACCTCAGGCCAAAAGCCAGATAGTTTGCGAGGATGATCAAGCCTACATCGAGCATCACGATGATGGGCTTGCGCCACCGCAGAACAAAAGACGACAGGCCCGTCCATGGAGAGCCCGAGGGAGGTTCGACGGCAGCTTGTAGTTCAGGAAGTGTGAATATCACAACCGGAATCCTGACAATATGCAACAACGTTTGTACGATAATGGCAATATCGAGCCGCAAAGACATATGGCGGATATACAACTTTGCCAGTCTGATCTTTTCAGGAAGGACTTTGAGTTGATACTCTTCCTCAGGATTGGAGGAATACGCGAGCAGCGCCGCTTCATCGATGTACCTTAACGAGGCCAAGTCAGTAATCCCCGGGCGAACCGTGAGCACCTCGGAGAACTCAGAACGCAGGCGTTCAACATACCGAGGAACTTCCGGCCTTGGCCCCACAAAACTCATGTCGCCTTTGAGAACATTCAACAGCTGAGGCAACTCATCGAGCTTCAATTTCCGTAGAAATCGACCTACTCTGGTGATACGGGGATCTTGACCGACTGTAAGAGGCAAGCAGGTTGTCGACGTTCCCGGTACCATGGTTCGGAACTTCTGTATCGCGAACGGACGGAATCCTTGCCCCACACGGATTTGACGAAAGATCACCGGCCCTCGCGAGTCGAGCTTGATCAAAACGGAGATGATTACAAGGAGAGGCGCCGTGAGAACCAGCCCCATTACGGCCAAGCAGACATCCAATGTACGTTTCATCACCGCCGATTCCTCTCGACCAGATCACGCACGGTCTCGATCACACGATTCACCTCGTCCTCCGTCATCTTGGAGTACAGCGGTAAGGAAACAATCCGTTGGAATGCCCTGCTGGCAGCCGGGAAATCTTCGGGCTGGTACCCTCCCTTGTCTCGATGGTAGGGATGTAAATGGAGGGGGATAAAATGCACGCTGCAACCGATACCGGCTTGCTGCAGTTGATGAATAAATTCATCGCGACTAACCCGCAGACGATCCACGTCCAATTGGATGACATACAAATGCCACGCGTGCTGGGCATGAGAAGCGGTTGGGGGGCATAGTATCTCAGGAAGATCTCGGAAGCCATCATGGTACATGGCGGCATACCGTTCCCGCCCTTTCCAAAAACGTTCACACTTCTTCAGCTGGGCCAAACCAAGCGCCGCAGCGATATCAGTCAGATTGTACTTAAAACCAGGTGAGAGTATTTCATAATACCAGGAGCCTTGCGCGGAGTAGCGATTCCAGGCATCCCGACTGAGACCGTGCAGACTCATCATCCGCATGCGAGCGGCCCACTCACCATTATTCGTGGTGACCATTCCGCCTTCGCCGGTAGTGATATTCTTTGTGGCATAGAATGAAAAACACGTCGCGTCAGAAATTCCACCGATCATTTTGCCATGATATCGAGCCGGCAAGGCATGTGCCGCGTCTTCGATCACATGGAGATTATGTGCCTGTGCGATCGCATGGATAGGCTTCAAGTCGCATGGGTGCCCGGCAAAATGAACGGGAATGATCGCTTTCGTTTTATCAGTGATGGCCTGTCGGAGGCGACCTGTATCCAGATTCAACGTGTCTTGTTCGCAATCGATCAGAACAGGGCGTGCCTTGAAGTAGGTGACCACCTCGGCCGTGGCAGCAAAGGTCATCGTCGGAACCAAGACCTCATCTCCCTCACTCACACCAGCCGCTTCAAGGGCAAGATGAAGAGCGGCGGTACAGGAATTAACCGCGACGGCATGTTCCGCCCCCACCATTGCGGCAAATTCACGCTCAAATTCCCGCACCTTGGGACCCGTCGTCAACCAGCCGGAACGGAGAACTTCCAACACTTCCGATACCTCTTCCTCGCCAACATCAGACCTATGAAAAGGTAAAAAGTCTTTCATTCACAGATCTCCTCTTTGGCTAATGAACATGTCCCTATCAGGGCTACACTTTCCCATAATCCCTGGAAAGCACAACCCATCTTTGGAGGGGCTAAGGAAGCTCTATCTGTTCAGAAATACCTCAGAAATCAGACGGATATCTATCCTACACTATTGAAAAGACTTTAGGCTATTGGAGAATATTGAAATTAGAATTTTATAATTTCCCGCATGAGGGAGGAGCGAAACTGGGGATCTCCCTATTATAGACTTGTGATATCAGCCCTTGCCAAAAGTCTGTCCGATAATTCCCTGCGACCGGTGATGGGCCAGCATCTGTTCAGGGTCACCATCAAGGCTACAGTATGGACTTTTTCCAATATAGGCTGTAAAAAATATAGGCTGTAAAAAACGCTATGCGTATATCTTTGGTTCATCGATTTTTCCAGCAGTGCCGCGGCCAAGACAGCCTCACGATTATTCAATCCACATTGCGATTTATGGAATTCTTGTTCAGCGAATGACTAAAGACCGCTTTGGTCGTATTTTATTCACCCTTTCACATTCGATCATTATCTATTTATCTGTCTCGAACCTATCTTCTTAAAATAGTTGACGGCACGGAATTCCATCTCTATAAATCCGGTCATGCTTCGCCTGCGTGACGACCAATGGGAACGGATTCGGGAGCACTTCCCTGAAGAGCACATTCCGGACAGCCGCCGCGGTGTCCACGCGAGGGTCTGCAGGACGTCCTCACGCAGCTGGCGAATACGCTGTGGGACGAAGGGCATCGACGAACGCGCGTTTCATCGATGCCATCTGTGCCGCCGCGAAAGGCGGTGACGATGCCGCAGGCTCTCGAAACGCGGGAAGGCGTGAAGATTCTTGCGATCGTAGATCGCCATGAGCTCCTCCTCTCCGTCAGTACGCATACGGCGAATCATCAATGAAGTCACCTTGGTGCAACTCAGTTTCGACTTTACATGTTAGAGGCCAAGTCGGATTCCCATTGGGGAGCTCGTCTACTGACTGCGACAGCCTCAATGACACGCTCAAGCAGGAAGGGGTCACCCTAATCGCACCGCACAGGTGTACGATAAAACTGAAGGCCCAAGATGGCCGCTACGTGCGTCGCTATGAGCGCCGCTTGCTCGTGGAGCGCTTCTTTGCCTGGCACCAATGGAAGAGGCGTTGCTGATTCGCTGGAGTACTATGCCACCAATTTTCTGGGCTTTGTGCAGCTCGCCTGCATTACGATGCTCCTCAAGCAATTTTGAAATAGGTTCCAGTATCATTACGTCGTGAATGCTCTGAACGGCAGTCGGTGAAATAGCTGAAATGCCACTGATAGATAGATGACCTCGGCACGCATGATGGATCCGCCAGTGCGTTCGACCACACTATTGTTCCTTGGGGTAGGCATGAGTCAGACTGTGTCGGATATGGGCATCAGCAGCGCTACTGCATGCGAAGAGGGCGCATGCTTCTTGCCAATCGCTTGCGTAGATACACCGTCGTGCGGGTATTCTTAGTGATAGCTTCTGGAGGCTCTTTGAAGGTGAGTACTCCGGTTGACCTATAAAGAGACAGATTCATCATCATGTCTGTTCACAGTGTCATGAAAGTAGCCGGCCGGCATTAAACGAGGAGATCGGCATGGGAGTTCCACTGCTTGACTTGAAAGGACACCACGAACCGCTTCACAAGGAGATCATGGCGGCGCTGGAACAGACGTTTCAAAGCCAGACGTTTATTCTCGGCCCGGACGTAGGCAAGCTGGAGGAACGTGTGGCTGCCTATTGCCAGACTAAGTATGGTGTCGGTGTGACCTCTGGAACGGATGCGCTTCTGGTCGCCCTCATGGCCCTCGGTATCGGCCCCGGTGATGAGGTCATCACAACGCCCTATTCGTTCTTTGCCACGGCCGGTGCAGTCGTGAGGGTGGGAGCGAAGCCGGTGCTCGTGGACATCGATCCAGTGACTTATAATATCGACCCCGCCGGAATTCAATCAACGCTGACGGCCAGAAGCAAGGCCATTATCCCGGTACACCTCTACGGACAATGCGCCGACATGGCCCCTATCATGGATGTCGCGAAGCAGCACAATTTGAGCGTCATTGAGGACGCCGCCCAAGCCATCGGTTCCGAATATCATGACGGGCGGCGCGCTTGCAGCATTGGGACCATCGGCTGTCTATCGTTTTTCCCGAGTAAGAATCTCGGATGCTTGGGCGATGGCGGGATGGCGGTGACCAATGATCCTGATCTCGCAGAGCGGATGCGGGTTCTGCGGGTCCATGGGAGCAAGCCGAAGTACTATCACAAGTGGATTGGAGGGAACTTTCGTCTCGATACCATACAGGCAGCGGTTCTGAACGTTAAGCTCAACTATCTTGATGGGTGGACCAAAAGACGACAGGAGAATGCCACCCGATATGAAACTCTGTTCAAGCAGAGCGGCCTTGTGCAGAACAAAAACGTGACATTGCCGGAACCAGCATACCGAGACTCCGGCGTGAAGCATTATCACATTTATAATCAGTTTGTGATAAGGGTTGAGCAACGAGATGCCCTCATGGGGCATTTGAAGCAGCGAGGAATCGGGGCGGAAATTTACTATCCGATCCCATTCCACCTCCAGGAATGTTTTCTCTATTTAGGATACCGTGAAGGAGACTTTCCTGAATCGGAGCGTGCAGCCAAGGAGACCATCGCAATTCCCATATATCCCGAGTTGACTATGGAACAACAGACTGCAGTGGTTGAAGGGATCGCCGCGTTCTACAGATAACTAGAGTTGTCCTTGGTGATAAGGTATGTTTGGAGATACAGTGTCGCCGGTAGCTTCCTTAAGGCGGACTGCTCAGCACCTTTCCGGAAGCTTACAGTGCATCTCGACTCGAGGTATGCTGAGTACGGCTCGTCACGCCAAGCAGCAGGTGATGCAGCCGCCTGGCGATTTCCTTTCGATTGTACAGTTTCTCCGCTGCACAGCGACCGGCTTGTCCCAGTTCTCGGCGTAATTCGGAGGTGGAAGCCAGCCGACGGACAGCCTGTTCGAGGCCTCGAATGTCTTCGTAGGGAACCGCCAAACCAGCTCTGGCATCAAGCACGCGTCGCGCACCTTCCCCTCCTCCGGCGAAGAGGATTGGCATCCCGCTGGCCATCGCTTCATAGATTTTGCTGGGCACCGCGCCGGGAATTGAAAACTTAAGCACGTGAAACCCCACCTGCGATGCCGCCAGTAAGGCGGGAATTCTCTCCTTCGGTTGTGCCGGCAGGAGTCGCACATTGTTCAAATTTTCATCCTCGATTCGCCGTCGTAAGGATTCGCGCTCCGCCCCATCCCCCACCAGCACGAACTGAACATGGTTCAAATCGCGAACGGCCGCGGCAACATCCAGAACCACACCCAGTCCTTGGGCCATTCCCATAACGCCCGCATAGGTGAAGGTGATACGATCCCGTCCCCCCAGCAGAGATCGTGCCTCATCATCCGCGAATTGGGAACCGAACCTTTCAACATCGACACCATTGGTAATCACTTCCGCATCGGTCGAGGAACATCGACGCCGCACGGATTCAACGATTTCATTCGAGGTACCGGTCACCAAGGCCGCCCGTCGGTAATACGACAGTTCAAGAGCCTCAGCCGCGGCAAGGACGAATCGATTCTTGACCACTCCCATGTATTTAGCCGATTCGGGCCAGAGATCGGAAACATTGAAGACCATCGGCACACCCCAATGTCGGGCCAAGCGAATACCGGCATGTCCGAGAAACAACGGAGGTGACTCGATAAACAACACATCCGGCTTGGCGCATAGCGCCGGGCCCCAACGGACGGCGGATCTGACAAATGAGAAGTAACACATCAGCCGATCGATGAAACCGCTTTGAGCCGGACGCAGAGGTACTCTCACGACTGAAAGCCGACCCAATGCTTCCGTCACGGGACGCCCGGGATCGTACCCTGCCAAGATTCGTCCTGTGGGGTAATTCGGTAGAGCAGTGAGAACTTCCACTTCCCACCCCAATCCAGAAAGCTCCTGCCCCAGTTCAAAGAGACGTGTCTGAGCAGCGCCAATTTCAGGGGGAAAATATTGAGTCAGCAAAAGGATACGCGCCATAATCCTACACGAAGAAGTTAAGGCTGAGATGCAGCAGGTAAGCCTGCCGAACCTGACTCAGGGAACTTAATCATGGATTTGCGAATGAACAGCCCTCCTAGGACCCTGAGGCCCTTTAATTGCGCAATCAATTCAAAGCCACCCTTCTCGACGGCTCGCATGGAAGCACTATTCGTTGGAGAGACAATCGTATAGGCCTTACGACTGATATTGCGTTCTATCATGTCATTGAGAAGATAGCTTAAGGCGTAAGGGCAAACACCCTTTCCTCTATATTGGGGGGTAGTAAATCCATACCCTACGACTGGGATACGAGCATCAAACCCAAACCGTGAAGGCAACAGCGTATCAAAGGTGAGCCAATTCTCATGAATCACTTCTCCATCATTGAAGACAACGTATGCAAGCCTTTGTTCTGTCAGCCTCTTATCGATTCCATCTATCCCCGATGGGTGCTCCACGGAAAAACATTTGATTGATACAGAAGATGACAGACGGTGAGGGGAGATCTTAGGCGACTCTCTACTGAGATAAAGAAGCTCGTTCACATGATGAGGCCGAAGCGCTTCCAAAAGTTGTCGAGCCGACAACATTCGCAAACGACGTAGAATTAAACTCGCATTCATCTTGAGGCAGGAATCTGAGCTATTGCTTGTTCTTCAACTTCTGAATAATGCACCGTCTCCTTGCTCCATTGCCGGGCTGGTCCGGAGAACGATAAGGCCTGGTGGCTACCCACCACAGCCTTCTCGCAGGTTATTTCCCAGCCATCTGCGGTACGCACGAGCGATGCGGTGGCAAAATTAGTCAGCGCCTCTCGCAATGCGGCAAAGGATAACGTTACCAAGTCCTTCCGGCGTTGTTTCTCCGAAATATACTCAACATTTTCCACAAACTCCGGGATCAACGTCACGCCGGCATTTTCGCGAATAAAACAATTCATCGTCCCACCGTTCTCCTTTTGGTGACCAAAGTAACAATGGGCCAATAACAACCCATTCTGCTTACAGAGCAAGTCAACGTTTGAAGGCCTCAGTTGGAACCCCAAATGATTGCATAAGATCGTATCAAAGACCCACATCTTATCCTTGCTCATAAAACTACACTGTCCATTCATGTCATACAGAACCATCGGATTTTCATGGCAGTATTTTAGCCCCCGCACTTGAGCAGCAACGGACTCCCATGCCTTCATCTTCCAAGGCGCATGCATGATGGGACGCAGGTGGTATTGACCGAGCAAGTTTTTCAGAACAGAACTGCCGTAGTAAAATAGTTGAGGGATTCTTACTCGCTTTTTGTCCCACAGAAAGTAAAGCACATTGGAGAAGGCGAGGAATAATTGCCTTTGCGCCCAGATATCTACATTCCGTGCAGGATTTTCCCAAACATCAGTATAGGACCAGTAGTTCTCAATTCCAACCTGGCTTAACATATCCACCAAAGAGGCCCCTTCTTTAAGGGTCGCGCCTCTCGAAAAGAGATACTCTCCGGTCCCATGATCGATCCAAGTCCTTGGGGAGTACTGACTCATCATGTCAATTCTGCGCAAACACTCTGAAAGCGGAGGAGCGTCTCTCCCAGGGCTGAAACCATGGTAGGCTATTTCCGAGCCGCCCTCATATAACAGGTCAACAGACTTTTTGTATTCGAGCACATCTAGACCGGGTTCCGGTCTACCTATTTCAGGGTCGCTGCTTGGGAACACCCCTTTTGTAATACGAATATCGTTTTTAGAGAACACTTCAGACAAGAGGCTCAGCTTCACGACAGAATCATAATCCGGATGATCGGTTAAACAAATGGCAGAACGGGCGCCATGAGGATATGGCTCAAGCCAAACAGCATCATCCGTCGAGCCGAGCCTATTGACTCTCACGTAGATTTGCTCGTTAGTCGGAGACTTCTTCAGCTTATGCGCACCCCACAGGATAAGCCCTGAACCATATCTATCTTGAACCACGAACTGCGCAACTACAGCATCGTCTTGCTTATACAGCCTCAAGTGAGGGTACTTGGGAAGATCCACTTGATGCAGAATATTCCCTTCCCTTATCCAAAGGACACAACCGACAGGATAAGGCGGGTGAGCCTCGCGTAACAAAGGAAGGATTTGCCGGTCATGGCTGAGGAAGTATGCTTCTTCTGCCCGGAAAAAGCATGTCACCTGAATACGATCTGTGCCCTGAGTGGAGGTTGATATAGCAAGAGAGTATCTCGCGGACCAGACAGTCTCTTCGAGTATGGATATTGCGACTTCTTTCCGTGTCAGCTTGCCGTCTGATACGCTTTCCGAGGTCGCCTTGACCGTCACCATGGCCATATCAGTTTCTCAGTGCCACTATCCCTACTGGCGATCAATTGGCGGAATTATCCGTCCTTTCGAAATATCAACCGCGCATAGCGAGAAAAAGTGCGTTTATACTTCTTGAGTATCGGATACATTTTCATGAAGGCGGTAAATCTCCAATGAGAAAGAATACAGTACCGGGGGCTGGTAAATTTTATATGGGTAGGACGAAAGCCCATCTTGAATTGCGCCACTCCGGAACTTCCCGTTGAGGTAAGGTCGTACCCTCGCAACCCCATGGCGCGTGCCGTTTTCATGACGTGCCAATGCAAGAACGCCCCGACATTATAATCTTTATCCGTCCTGACGGTTCCTCCCATTAAGTAACTCCACCTTCGGCCCGCCCAAACACCGTAATGGGCTGCCAAAGTCCGTCCTTCCCGGCAGACGACCAAGACAACAGCCTGCCCTTTATGCACTTGCTCAATCAGTGTAGGACCAAACTCTTCCCAAGATCGGGTACTATACCCTTGCTCTTGCCCGTTCAATTCAATGATGGAATAGGCTTCCTTTAATTCCGACTCCTTGGTCACCCGATGCAGGGACAATCCATTTTTCTCGGACATCCGAATGTCACGCCTCTTGCCGCTGCTAAACCTTTTGAACATGTGCGCTTCCCACTCCTCGTCGGAGGCGATATTCCCAAAGTCTATCCAAAGCATCTGATTGGGGATTGCCATCAAGGCAAAGGGGAATCCGTCTCGAAAAGAAGCGCCGGTCGGCATTGTCACTGTAGGCAGAATGGCCGGATCGGAAAATTCCTGGGTAAAAGGTATCTTCAGCTGGAACAAGAACGCGCCAACAGATCTTGAATAGGATATCGCCTCTGTGATTAAGGAGGAGAAAGACCCTTCCTGCCCGACGTCGATGATCGGCCCCATCGGCGCGATCACAACATTCAACGGCCGCTTCCCAAATATGAGAAGACCTATTCCCCCAATCACGTGATCGTTTTCTTGGTGCTTGGCCACGATGATGTGATAGTCGAATCCATAAGTGCGAAAGCTCTTAAGGTATGTGGATAACTGACAGTAATGTCCGCGAGGCGAGGTCATAAGAAACTGATCCCACTGATTCAGTTCAGGCGAATCATGGCTGATGTGCTGAATGATCATTTCATCTTCTTTTTCTGTCCGGTCAGACTGGAGTTCTTCGCGTGAGCGTCGCGGGCTGAAGAAATCACCTCAACCGTAGTAGAGGCCCATTGTCGTATCCCACATGATGGGCCCCCATTATCGACGCTTTAGTAACAAGAGGACCGCTGGCCTGGCAGAACCGTAGTATTTCACGAACCATGCTGCAAAAGCAGAGAGCAGACCCTGGCTGATTCCGCTGAATGACCGTTTTATGCACTCGGACTCGCTTGAAGACATCACAGCCAATCTAGGATGAGGCTCAAACAGACGACGCGCGGCGGTGCAAGGGAAACCCGACGGAACCCAACTTCGAGACCAAGTTGGATTGATTCCTCATTGTTCGCTCACGATCTGCTTCATGTTCCCAAGCAAAGTAATCGAGAGCCTCGAAGATTTACAATCATACTCCTCTACACTGTATTACGAAATCTAGCAAGATGAAGATCTCGTCTGACATCGACATCCCACATCGTGATCGTTCCGACTGAGTCAGTCTTCGCCCACCTACCGACGAATAGGATACGAGCGCCTTGCCGTACTGCTCTCACGGCTGTTTATGAATGGAATGGGGAAAACCATCTGCTCCCCTTGTCCTGCATATATTCCAGGTCAACTCGCAGTATGAAAGCGCTCAGAGGATCAAACACATGCAGGCCAAATTTCTACAGCACGGATCGACAGAAGCGATAATACCGTGATGACGATTCTTGCTCATACCTTGCAGAAGCCCACTCCCACACCGACATTGTGCCAGTGGTCCGTCAAACAGGAACTGCTTCGGATTGACTATAGCCAGGATCGGCTGAGGTTCCGATGTCTCTTTGAACCTACATCGACTACAGTCAGCGCTTCGCCTGAAATCAACTCGTTTAATTTTCATTAATCTTATTATTAACTTACTGATCGATCTAAATTGGCACGATGGTTGCTTTAGCCGCAGCACATGGTACGGAACCTCATTCGGGGTAGCCATCCAATCAAAACATTGCCGCAGACTTGGGCTGTTGCAATTATTTTATTAGGAGACTCCATATGCTTCGACTCAAGCACACACTCATTGCCTACATCCTAACCACGGCTCTCTCGCCATCCGTTTCGACCAACGCAGCGACGTACTATGTCGCCACGAACGGAAGCAATAGCAACCCCGGCACAAGCTCCCAGCCGTGGCGGACCGTGGCCTATGCGGCGGACAGAATGGTCGCAGGGGATACGACCTATGTCAAGGGTGGGGTGTACAACGAGGGGCTCATTCGATTCAAGAGATCCGGCACCTCGTCGGCTCCAATCAAGCTCCTTAACGTTTCTGGCCAGTTCCCGATCATTGACTGCGTTGACAAGACCGCAGGTCAGATGATTCTTCTTCAAAACAGCTCCGGAAGTAAATATCGGATCGGCTGGATCACAATTGAGGGATTTGAGATAAGGGATTGCACCAATGGGATCAAGTGGTACAACCTCCACGATTCCACAATTAGGCGAAATTGGATTCACCACAACCAGATCGACAAAAGCGGTATTCTCGGGGTTGGTGGCTTTCGTGTTGTTATTGACCGTAATCGGCTCAACAATGTTGAAGGGCATGGTATCTACATAAACGGTTCCTCAATGACCCTTACGAACAACCTCCTTTACAATACCCGCAAATATGCGATTCAACTTAACGGCTCTGTGCTCTATGATTCTTCCCGGTTCCCAGGCTCGGAATTTGCTGAATCGCACAATTGGGTCATTGCCAACAATACCTTTGCGTATTCCCGAACCGAAGGTGCCATTACCATATGGGGCAGTAAATGTAATAATGCAAAAGTTCAAAACAACATTTTTTATGAGAACGCCTCCGCTGGTTCTTCCATCGCCGCGAACGGGATTACATTCCAATCCACTGGCGGTACTGGGATAAAGATTAATAACAATCTTGCCTTCGCGAGTGGATCTGGCGGCACGCGGTTTCTCACCGGCACGTCGGCGAAGGAAGGGGTCCATTACACACAATCCGGTAACATCGTGAACACGCTCAGTCCGAAATTTGTGAATGCCCCATCAACACTGCCATCATCGCCCAATTTCTCCCTGACTTCAGGAAGCCCGGCCATCGACAATGGGCTATCCCTGTCAGCCACCGTAATATCCTATCCTGGCACGACCCGACCAAAACTATCTGCCTATGATGTTGGCGCCTATGAGTACTACAGTGGTAGCACTACCTCCACTGCACCAACATCACTCCAGGTTGCTAACTGAAATGAAAGATCGGTTGGAGAAGGATAGCAGCTTCTTTTCAATCTTCAGTTCCACGGTTCGCATAGCACCCACCACCGCGCTGCGCTAGCAACGCGGTGGCTTAGGTCTGCAACCCATCTCCTCAGTCATTATCCATCCGTAGCTCAGAGCCTTATGCTTCAAGGCATTGGGCCTGGTGCCGTACCAGGGCGATGTGCCTCCAACGTAACCACAGCAACTAGCGCAAGGGCAGAGGCGTCAGCACCTCGACAAAGAGGGCAACCACGGACGCCAAATGTGCGAGCACAGTCGTAAAGGATACGAAAGTACACCCCCGAAAGGTCATATCCTCGTCCAGCTCCGTGCGAGGCAGAAATCCTAGGGCGTGGGTTCAGGAGCTTGTCGACACTGCACCTTCTAATGCGACGAACAATATTTGCATTTGCGTCGTTTTCCACGTAAACAATCCTCAGTATCCCAGGGAATACGCCTGTGATTTTTCGTGCCTAGGATCTAGAGTGAGCATTCAGTTCTCAAGGGGAACGTTCCGGCAGACCGACGTTGAGCGACGGCCTCGATGCAGGTGCCGCCATGCTGCTCTATTTTTTGTCATCATTTTTGGGTAGAAGCTACTATGCGCAGGCATTTTCGTGGGAAGTCAAGAGGGCATGAAAAGCTGATTGAGTGATGGTTTACTTGGGATTAAGGTCGCATGCACCTGCCAGATGTGCTCTGTGAGCACCCGTTGGTGTACAAGGTCTTCTGGTCACGCGGGCGGGTGGACCTGTGGCGCGGTGCCGTCAGTGATAGAATGTCTACTGGCGTACCCCCACTCCAGACTGACAGACTCGCACCACCGCTGCTCGGAAGGCGATAGGGCGTGGGGCTTATCGCTTCGACCTCACAGAACCAAAGGGGCGTCACCTCGTAGACGCTGAATCGCCTCTCGCAGCGGTTCTATCCGCATGGTCAGATCCAACCACCAACGCTTTCAGCTGTGCTAGTTTCGCGTCGCAGCCATCGGCCCCCAGCTCTTCAAGCCCGCCTGGCCACTGGTGCCGACGTGAGACAGGATCCAGATCTTCTCCGCCCGCGGCACGGCATCTCCCTTCTTGCGCGAGAAAAACCGGCTGCGCTCCCTTTCGATTGCGCCATGGACACTTCCATCAATGAGGGTTGCCCCAAATGTGTGTCCAGGAAATCGTGGGGCGGAGGACTTCAGTGAATTTGGAGCGCTATTGGCGCAGCGGGTGATTTGAGGTCGACACCAGCCTTGTATTCATAGGCGCCGATATCATAGGCATGTCCTTGGGGCCGAGGGGTGCCGTCAAGCGCCGTTGTGATTGCCGCATGGGGCACGCCCTTGTCGATGGCCGGACTTCGTTCAGTCAGGGCGAAATTCGGTGAAGCAGGAAGGGTGGCTGGAGCATTGACGAATCGTGGATCGTCAGTATTCACGACATTCCCGGATTGCGTATAATCGACACCTTCGACCCTACCGCCACTGGCGATAAAACCCAGGCCGCCAGATCCGGTCGCATAGGAAAGGTTGTTTCTGATTGTCACTCCAGAGAGGGGTTGACTGGATAGAAAATGGATCGCTTGTGCCACGTTGTTTGACCTCGCGGGCGCATTCTCGTAAAAGATGTTATTTTCTATTCTGAGATTGGTACAGCCCCGTCCCCAGATGACGTAGGCTGCGCCCTCAGTACCTCCGTTATATGCAAAGGTATTATGGGCCACAACCCAATTCTGTGCCCCGGCAAATTCCGGTCCTGCATGCTTGGTGGAATCGTAGAGTGAACTCCCTGATCCGTTTTGCTGGATCCCATAATAGGTCACGTCATAGATCAGATTATTCGTAATGGTAAAAGCTGTCCCATTCGCGTAAATTCCATGCGCTCGTTCCACCTTACCTACATCGTTGATGATATTTCGATCGATCAAGATTCGTGCGCCGTTGCCCTGGATCGGCGTGTTATACGTATCGTGCATCCAATTGCGCCGGATCACGGAATCATGGAGGTTGTAAAACTTCACGCCACGAGAGCAATGGCGAACTTCAAACCCCTCGATGGTGATCCAGCCTATCGGATTGATGGAGCCGGCTCCATGCTGAATCAAAAACATTTGCCCGTCCGCAGTGAGGTTACTCAAACACTGATAAATTGGAGATTCCCCTGGATAGTTTAGGAGCTTGATCGGGGCCGCAGCGGTCCCGCTCCTCCTGAACCGGACCCCTGCTCCGACATATAATCCCCCTCTCACGTACGTCGTATCCCCGGCCACCATGGTGTTCACGGCTTTATGGATGGTCAGGAACGGCGTCTTTTCAGTCCCGCTGTTGGAATCGTTGCCGGTCGTGGCCACATAGTAGGTCGTTGCGTGCGCCGCAACGGTTGACGCGAAGGCGCTCA
>LVWS01000004.1 GCA_002083365.1 Nitrospira sp. SG-bin1
CAGATCGATCACCAGCACGCGTTTGTTCAGGAGGCCATGGAGATAATAGCCGAGTTGACAGGCGATGGCCGATTTCCCCACACCTCCTTTTTCGTTGGCTAGAACCAAAGTTTTCATGCGTCGTTCCTGCGCTTCGGTCCTCGCACGTATCTAATCTGTCACGAACCACAAGATCCAGTGGGCCAGCATCTCCGTCTTCCCATTGCAGCCCATTCTGGGACCCACGGTGTTCTAGAACGGCTGATGGAATGTCTCGTACGAAAACTATTTCCCTCGTGCGCCGGAGCATCCCAACATGGAGGAGACGAAAACTGTTCTACACATTGAAGCGGAATATCCGATCTGCTTCACGGTAGTGAAAGGTGTGCGACGAGTCGTTGTCCCGTTTTCCCTTGGGGCACTTGCGAAATATACCTGTTCAGGTATAATGCGACATGCCTGTTCCCGAGAGGCCGCTCGAATGGGTTGGCAGTAGCTATAAAGACCTGATGGCGTTCCCGGCCGACGTTCGGCGGTTCTTCGGATATGCGCTGTCGCTCGCTCAGGCTGGTGATCACCATGATGCGGCCAAGGTACTGAAGGGCTTCGGCAGCGCCGGTGTGCGTGAAGTGGTCGAAGACGACAGGAGCGGGACGTACCGTGCCGTGTATACCGTGCAGTTCAAAGAAGCGGTCTTCGTGCTGCATTGCTTTCACAAGAAGAGTACGAAGGGAATCGCCACGTCGAAACACGATCTCGCTCTCATCCGCGCCAGGCTGAAAGTGGCCGAGGCACGCGCGAAGGAGTTACGATATGAAGACACGAGTCATTGATGGAGTGGAAGTGCACCGCGGTTCAGGCAATGTCTTCGCTGACTTAGGCCTGCCAGATGCAGACACGCTGCAGATCAAGGCGGGCCTGGTGATTGAAATCCGCAGGGCGCTTCGTGAACAAGGACTGACCCAGCAAGAAGCTGCGACGCGCATGGGGATCACGCAACCGAAGGTGTCCGGCATGATGCGAGGCGACTTCTCTAATCTGTCCGAACGCAAACTGATGGACTGCCTCAATCGGCTGGGCTACGACATCGAGATTAAGATTCGGCCGGCTTCCCAGGCAGTTGGGCATGTGATGCTGACCCTTTCTTGATAGGTGTCTCTCAGGATATGTGGCATCGTACTTTTGAGCGACTATTCTTTTACATGAAGGTGACAGCGGTGGGAATGGACCGGGAGCAAGCTCTCTTTGAGAATCTGAGCAAATTCCCTTGCATAGATGCCTAGGTATTACTCTTTTCCTCTTCAGCCCAGGATAATCCTAGGCCTTTTGCTTCAACCTTGATCAGCTTGGCTAGATAACTTCCCATATTGATTCGTTCTCCACGCGCTTTCCGTTCCTTGACCTCCCCAATGCGAAGCCAGATCCGCGGGTGAGGAACCGCAGCAATCGCTCGCTTCCACCACTTTTCCCACACGTCGGGATCCTTCCGGCGACCTGACAATCCCATAATTTCGTCCAGTAACCGTGCTGCTGAATTACTATCAGTGACTGATGCCGTAGCCGCTGCTGTGCTTGGTTCCGGAAGCGCGGTGAGAAATGGATCGATAACAGGGTCTGAGTCGATGTGAGGTGTCTCCCCCAATTCATATTTGGTTTTTAACTCTGGCAATTGAGCCTCCGTTTTCCACCAAGCTGACCCGGCATCCCAAACAAAGAGAAAGTCTTTCTGATCCCGTACCCCCACCGGCACAATCTGCCAATGCTCTAGGAACCCTCGCGTCACGAGTTCCCGATGGGCCTCAGCAAACTGTTCAATCACTTTAGACTTCGCCATATATTTCTTGATTTGCCAATAGCGCACGAGATCGGAGTATCGCTGTTCTGCATGTCCTTTGCCGAGATAGAAGAGATTATGTAGGAGTTGATGTAACAGCTTCGAGAGTGACCCCTTCATCCCAGTAAATAACGAGTGATCGATTACAAAACAGTTTCCCATCAACAAACTGTCGCGATACCAAGACGCAAGCTCCACCTCGTACTTATCCACCAACTCACCCTTCTTATTCGGTTGCCCAGGTAACACGACCGTTCCAAAGATCTTA
This sequence comes from Nitrospira sp. SG-bin1, assembly GCA_002083365.1. Taxonomy (NCBI): domain Bacteria; kingdom Pseudomonadati; phylum Nitrospirota; class Nitrospiria; order Nitrospirales; family Nitrospiraceae; genus Nitrospira; species Nitrospira sp. SG-bin1. The sequence goes on from LVWS01000004.1 coordinate 2,082, forward strand.
AAAACAATCCCCTTGTTGCTGCGTAACCGTTTCCGAGGCAAGGAACCACTCCCTCTTGCTACCTCAGCTACCTCGGTCTTCGTGCGACCCGCTGAAATCATCGTGCCAGCCATCCGTAAAAAGAAGCGATCAACCTCAGCATATGCAGCCCCTGAGGGTTCTTTTCCAGCCGCCTGGAGGATTTCGGCCCCGGAAATTTTCACAATTGGGTCTAACGTTTTCTTCCGCTCGAGCTGCCCAAGCGCCCAGCGTTCAAACCCACGGAAGAGTTCGAGATCCACCGAATTCGGGAGGCCTAAATCTCCGCTCGCATAAATAACCAACGGGATTTTCCGCAGCTCTCCCCGGTAATACACCTCACGCACAACTTCTTTTTCGCGTAGTCCTTCTCTACGGTTCTTGCTTTTGACTTCCCAGAGGGGAATAGAGCCGAGAATGTGTTCTGCAAGTAATAAGACGGGAGCTGTAAGGAGAAATTCTTTCTTTTGAGAATCGGGTACAGTGTGGGAAGGATTTCCTTCCGAAGATGTGACTGAGTCAGCGTGTTCCATCGTAACGTAGATTAATCTTTCGTTAAGCTTTTAACGTAGTAGATTCCCCTGGCTATGTATGATTCTTGGAGAATCAGCTACTTAGCGCCGAAGATCCTTCTGTCACCCATCGAACATTCTCTCAACTATCGTTCTTTTTCGGTCAACTATCGCTTCTCCTCTTCGGTCATCTATCGAACGTTCGGTCAACTATCGAAAACCCTTCGGTCAAGTATCGAAGGCCTGTGGATAACCATGGATGCACGGAGAATCTTCTGAATATGGTACGTGGCAGAGACAGCGCTCTTGCGAATGTGGCGAAAAAGAATAAAAGTCTCTTGTGATCTTTTCGATAGTTGAAAGAAACTTATGGAGGCGACTTGTGGGCGTAATCTTTGGAAAGAATACAAGCTACGCGCCTCTAAGATCAGCCGACGTCGGGTGTTTCGATGGTAAAGGCCATTTCCCTATGGCCAGCCATGGTTTTCGTTTGGGATAGACGGGCGAGGGCTTTTTGGATCGCCTGCTCGGAGCGCGCGATGTCATATTCATGGTTATCGCGAAAACTGATGCGCAAGTTAAAGCCATCAGGCCGCTCTTCGTAGACAACAGACTCATACCCTTTATGCACGCGGGGCTTACGATTGATTTCCTCCTCGAGGCGGCGAGTACTCCATTTCTCTTGGACGAGCCGTTGGGCAAGGCGAAGACACTTCTCCGACGATTTCACACTCGCCAACAGTTCCCCATGCAATGCTCCAAATTCATGCCCAGGTGCATAGAGGAGATCTTGAACCTCCCGGGGGAGATCCAACACTTTCAGCATCCGTGTAATCCGGGCGCGCGAACATTTCAACTGCTTGGCAAGGTCTTCATGGGTCAGGTTATGCCGGTCGATCAATCGAGCAAAGGATCGTGCTTGTTCGAGGACGCCGAGGTCCTGCCGATGTATGTTATCGATGAGCGCAAGATACTCAGCGTCTTGGTCTGAATAATTGCGCACGATTGCCGGAATCGTGGCGCGGCCAAGTGCCCGGCTGGCTTCAGCCCGACGCGCCCCAGCAATAAGTTCGTAGCGTCCATTACTGATGGTACGAACCAGAATAGGATTGATGACGCCGCGCTCACGTATCGACTCCTTCAACTCATTGAGCGCCTCCTCGTCTATCGCGAGGCGGGGCTGATAGGGACTGGCATCCACCCGATCGAGTGGAATCTCCGTGATTCGTTCGTTTGTTCCTGCGCCAAGGACGTTGCGCATACTCTTGGCTTCTTCCTCACGGCGGCGATCATTCGCGACCGGCGATAAAGACTGGTAATGCGCGTCAGGAAGTGAATCACCAATGTCGACTGGCTCACGATCTCGTGACTTCGATTTCATACCCCTATCCCCTCCTCCTCGTCGTTAAGCATCCGGTGGCTTGAGGATTCCCGGCGAATGCTGACCCTCGATCAACAGCTTCATCACTTGGTAGTAATCCCAAGCAGCACGATGATCCGGTGTTAAGCGCTCCACCGGAAGTGCGAGGCGATCATAAAGAGTCTGGCCCCGCATGCCCGATTTGGCAATCGTCGCGTCGATACGAATAGGTGGGAAGATCGGATAGTATTTTTCATACTTATTCTTAATACTCGTGAGCGTAGAATCCGTTACGGCCAGGCGGTGATCGACAGCGACAGGCAAAATGCCGGCAATGGTGGCCCGGATGTCATAGTCCTGCTTCAAGAGGCTGAGGCTCTCGATGACCTGATGGGACCCGACGAAAGACATGTAATCCATCGCGATGGGCACCAGAAGACTATCGACCGTGTGATACACGGACTGCAAAATCGGAGACAGGCCAGGAGGGCTGTCAATGAGGATCAAATCGTAGTGCATGTCCTTGACTGGCGCGAGGGCTTCGCGCAGTTTGCCGACAGTTTCCGCACGATTCCCTGACTGGATCAATTTTGTTTCCGTTTCAGTCAAGGCCTTATCACTAATGATCACGTCCAACGTTCCTTTTTCTGGCCCGGTCCGCACGCCTTTTACAATCACCTCCTCGAGCTTAAACCCATTATCGAGCAGGTCATGCAACGTGGAGTCGTGCTGGATCTTCAGAATATTTCTCAACGACCCTTGAGGATCGCTGTCAACCAGGAGGACGCGTTTTCCGTATAAGGCCGCGGCATGCGCGATGTGAACGGAAGTCGTAGTCTTTCCGACTCCTCCACGTTGATTATGGGGTGCTATGATCATGACTCGCCTCCCTCGTGGGTCCGTTGGGCATCCCGTTGCCTAACTTCTGCCATCCATTTCGTCATTGATGGCCATGCCTTTTCGCTGTTGCATCAGGATCCTGATTTTGTCTACGTCTTCCTGAGTGAACATGCGGTAGGAGTTTCTGGAGTTTCGTCGGGCATCTGGAATTTTTCCTTCTTTAATCCAACGTTTAAGCGTGTCGCGATGAATCCCAAGTGTCTTGGCGGCTTCCGTCATCGTGAGGCCACTATCTGCCCTAGCCTGCTGCTTAATGCGACCAGCCAAGATAGCTGGGGTCTCTTTTTGGCGTTTGTACTTCTTCATGAGGAATGAAAACCTGGGGCAGAAAGTGAATATGCATAACCTAGGGCAACACGCTTGTATCAAAGAGATAAGTCCTTGTCAATGAATTATGTTGGGACGCCTATTCCTGGTTCAGCAAATAACACAGATTTATTGTTACGCGCGTAACATTTTAAAAGAATAAAGAATTACATATTCATTCGATTATAGAAGAATGCGTATTTACCACCTCAACATGAAGGCGGTATACGTTGTTTCTCTTTCACCGCGTTGTATATGGGCGTCATCTATTTAAGAAATGGATTACCTAGTTCGCTTTAGTGAACCAAAAGAATGTATCAACGAGGGGATGGGATGGCTATATCGAGATGGATTTGTGAAATAGGGGGGATTATAGAAGGATAAGTTTATGAATAAGATAACGTGAAGGATGTTACGCGCGTAACGTAATAATCTTTTAAATCTTGTTGAAATGACTCCGTAAGTTTCTGTTGTTACACGCGTAACCTGATGTTGCCACTATACTATATAAGAGAGGACAGCACGTCAGATCGTCGCGTCATCTATACGCAATGAAATAGAGAACATTGATTATTGGTCACGATATTGAAGTGGCTGGGTGAGCCGTTTAGGATTTTGAAACGGGATCGAAGGAGAACATATTGGGATAGTGACGCCGAATATGATGGTACATCGTTCGACGCATCGTCTCATACAAGACGTATTGATGGAACGTGTCCTTGGTGACAACCATCCCGAGCGTGAGCAAATTGTCTTTGACGGTTTCCTCCACGTCAAACCGTTCCTTCGGCTGTAGCGCGAGGTAGGCTTGCTCAAGCGTGGCGCGGTCCTCAGGGCTCAAGCTGAGGAGGCGGTGCTCGATCGACTGGTCGATCATCGATCGGACCTTCACCCGGCTGCGGTGTGGCGACTTTCCAAATGTCCGTTTCTGATAGGTGTACCAGCGGACTTGATACTGTCCTGACGCATGGGCTCCTCCCGAATCCACGACATTCACCAGATCGACAGACGGACTGCTCAACTGTCGAAGCGCGTTGCTGACGGTCTCCTTGCTAAGACCGGTCTTCTTGGTCAGCGCCCGAATCGTGATCCGAACCCGATCCCGTCCACGCGCGAGGGTTTCGCGAATGAGTTGGAGGAACACGCGCTGGGCAGAGACCGGAAGCCCTGTGAGTCCACCATCCAAGTATCGATGGAGAATCGCGATGTAATGAAGCGGAGAGTCGCATGCAGCGCGAATCTCATCGAGAGACAACGCATCACTCTGGACGTCGGTTGGTGGTTCAGGGTCGATCATGCGCGTCTGCTATCTCCATGAGGGATAAAGACGAATGAGAATTAGAATAAGTAGTATTACTGGTTAGTATTTTTGTCCTAGAATACGGAATTGTCGGGAATTCTAGGACAAATGCAGAGCCTTGTCCAGTTCAGAATGAGTTAGGTATCTGGATGGCCACCTTCTCGGATGCCTTGATCTTTCGGAGGGAAGCGGGTAGGGTGGCGGCGGGTGGGGAGAGACCCGGGAAATTGGGCCGGGAAGAAACCTTCTCATGGTATTCGTGGCAGACCCTGCTGCCCGAAGGGACGCGCTGCGAGCTCTGCACGCTCCGCCTACATCTACCATTTATAGAAAAGTGCCGGGCCGGACGGGGGATCCAGGGACCGCGTCGTCTGAAATAGTTCTCCATTTATATACAGAGAGACAGACACCGGAGAGACGGAAGGGAGAGACCCATGGAGCTGGTACCGTTGACTCCTGAGCACGCGCCGCCGGATCGGAGTCCATCCACGGCGTTGGTCCCCTTAGCCACGACCGGGCTTCGACGAGCGGGTGGAGAACCGTCGCCGCTCTGTTTGGCGCTGTCGTCCTCCACGCTCATTGGGCTCCGTGTCTACCTCGATGAGTTCGCCCGACAGCTCACTCAACAAAAGCCAGAGTCGTCGACGGCCAAGACGTACTGGAAACGCGGCCGCTTTTTCATCGCGTGGCTGGAGCAGGGGAGGGACCCACAGCTGCGTCGCCTCGATCGCGCCTGTCTGGAGGCGTATCGCGAGTGGCTCGATCGACGGTTTCCGAATCTCCGCACCAAGAACGGCTATCTCACGGCGGTGCGGCAGTTCCTCGCGTGGCTCGTGCCGCTCCATCCGGGCTTGGTGAATCCCGCCGACTTTGTCCACGGTTGGACGTGCAGTCGGCAACACACACGGCGGCATTTACCCGTGGAAGATGCGAAGGTGTTACTCGCAACTCTGGAGGCTGATCCGCGAAAGTCAGCGGTGCAGCGTGCGCGCAACGTCGCGATGGCGTATCTCATGCTGAAGACGGGATTGCGGACGATTGAAGTCAGTCGAGCCTGTATCGAGCATCTACAAGAACATGTGCCGGGGGAGAAGTGGAAGTTGTGGGTGCATGGGAAGGGCAGAGCGTCGGCCGATGAATCGGTGCAGGTGTTGCGGGAGGTTTATGACAAGATCCAAGCCTATCTGCGGCTTCGACCGGAACCCCTGCAGGGGAGTAATCCGCTGTTTGCCACGACGGCCTGTCATGATCGGGGAGGGGATGTCGTGACGGCAGCTGGAAAGCCCCTGTCGACGCGAGCGATACACCGAATCATTACAGAAGGGCTGCTCTTAGCTGGCGTCAAGAAGCCCGGAATTGTGGTCCATAGTCTTCGGCATTCGACACCGACTTTTGCCTTGCTTAATGATGCCAATCCGACGCGGGTGCAGAAGATGATGCGGCATCAGCACTATGCCACCACGGAGATTTATGTCGAAGAGGTCCAGCGGCTGCTCGAGGGAGCGGAAGATGCGGTGACGCAGATTTAACCCTGAACGATCCTCCCCTGGTTTGAGATGGACTCTCCAGAAGGTTCGCTAAACAAACTGGCGGGGGCGTCTACCGCGAAAGGATTCCGAGGATCTCATCCAGCGGGCGGATAGTACCCAACAGCAATGGATCGCCAAACCGCTTATTGTGATGGTTCTCCTCGACCTTCAATAAGCCGGTCACAAGATTGTTGAAGTCATCAAGTCTCGCCGTCTCAAAATACGTGATGAATCCAGATCGTCCAAGCCAATGTCTTACAGAAGCAGATAGAGCAGGCTGAACCACGAAGAAATGAATTGACCGTCAGCGAGACACGGTTCCATACGCTCGTGGAACGCTCTCCCTTTGGTATCTATGTGGTCGATTCACATCTTCGCATCCTCCTCATGAACGAGACGAGCCAACGTGGCGCCTTTCGCAACGTCCATCCGATCCTGGGACGGGATCTCGGCGAAGCCATGCGGATTCTGTGGCCCGGAATCGATGGCCGCAGAGATTATGGCTATTGTTCGGCACACCTTGGAGACAGGTGAGCCCTATTACTCCAACAAATTCCTTCATGCACGGGCTGATGTTCATCAGATGGAGGCCTATGAATGGCAACTTCATCGTGTGACCATGCCGGACGGACGAGATGGGGCATCTGTTACTTCTTTGATTCGACAAAACTGAGACATACCGAGGAGGCGCTACGCGAGGCACAAGTGCAACTGCAACGGTGGAACGTTGAGCTGGAAGAGGCGGTGCACGCAAAAACCGTTGAGGTACTTGAGTCTCAAGAGCAATTGTGCCGGCTGGCGACGGAACTGAATCTGGCCGAGCAGCGCAAGCGGAAACGCTTCGCCACCGAGCTACATGATCATTTGCATGCAACAGATGTTGGTTGTGGGAAAGCTGAGAATCGGCCAGGGCAGGTCCGTGGGGATCGGTCTGCCGGAATGTGAGCAGGCCCTCCAGAACGTTGATGACATCTTGTCCGATGCACTGACATACAGCCGGACGCTCGTGGCAGAGCTGAGCCCGTCGGTGCTGCACGAGTTTGGGCTATCTGCCGCCCTGCGTTGCGAGAGCAGATGAAACGGTTCGCTCTCACCGCCACGGTTCAGATTGAGACCCCAGAGGAGTTACAACTCATCGAGGATCGTGCCACTGATGTCGGGCTTGGCCCTCGAACTCCGGATCTATGCGCCATGCTTGGACTGGCCGGAACGGTTCGGTGGATTTCTCCAAGAGGTTGAGCAGGCGGAGGCCCCACTCACCTTTGCACAATTGGTCGACGGAGCCTGTGTATCGCGGACACGCTGGATGAGCCGCTGAACCATCAGCACTGAATGGGATGTGGGCCGAGCGGACTCACACAAGAACGTGCGTCGGTGTTCCACTTCTCACCTCTGTCGTGCGGGCGCTGCTGTGCAAAAGCTGTCCCATAACTTATCCCTCCGGAGCCAGCTGTAAAGTACACCAGCCCACCGTCGGACTAAACATCTCGTACCCCTGTTACTGTTTCTTCCGGGCTATAGTTCATCAAGCGTAGCTGCTCGGTGTTTGCAAATCGATTCTCAGAATGTCCACCGAGCCCCGGCTTGCCAGAGCGCCGGAAGGCCTGGATAGATACCTCGGGTACGGTCCATAATGACATCTTGCCCGAGCATATTCTTCCCCGTGAAGAAAAAGGTCGTGTTGATCTTCTTCACGTGTTGATTGACCGAGGCGTTCAGCATGCACCAGCCCCGCACGATCCCGCGCTGTCCGCTCGGCGTGGGAATCACCGTGTTGCGGTCGTCTGAGAATTGATCGCTGACGCACTGGGTTTCCACCCTCGCGTTAAATGGGCCGAGGTTGAAGGCTCGGTTGGCATAGCCGATCCCCGCTGAAATCAAATGTTCCGGAGAGTAGGGAAGGCGATTGCCGCTGGTGTTGAAAATCGCTGGCTCACCGGGTAACAGAGCTGCACCGGTGATGGAACTATTACGGGCTCCTCGGAAATCTGCTTGCGCAACCCAGGTATAGTTGAAATCAAGAGTGACATCTTCATCGTCATTCCGTCCGGTCACGGCGTCTAAGATGTCCATCTGCGCGGCAACCTCAGCTCCGCGATGTTGCGTTTTGCCCGCACTGGTCAAGGTCGCACCGATACCGCCCGCCACTGATTGAGAGATGATCTGATTGGAGAAATCAATCTGGTAGCCGGTAATGGAATACCCAAACCATGGAGCGAGGTTCCCCCTCACGCCTAACTCGTAGGTCCAATTCAATTCCGGGCCAAGATCGACAACTTGTCCGGTGCCGGTGATGGCGTCGGAAATCTGCGGCGGCGCCATGCCACGATGGGCGCCGAAAAAGAACGTGTTGTTCTTGAAGGGGGAATAGGTCACTCCTACACCCGGTAATACTTCGGTGAAGTTGGTTTTGCCGTAGACTCCTTGCCCGTTGTTGGCCAACCGATTTGTTTGATCGTAGCTGATGTGTTCGACGCGGAATCCGGGTGTCACCGTAAATGGGCCAAAGAACAACCGCTCTTGAGCAAAAAAAGCATAGGCGTTGGTCGTGCGAAGATTATTCTCTCCCAGGCATGTGTTTGTGGTCCCGATGGTGCCTACGCAGCTGGAAAATGCACCAGTACCCGAGAGGAGGTTTCGAAGCTGTTTTCGGTCCGACTGTTCGAACATATACCGCGCCCCAAAATCTGCCTCGCCTTTGATCCCCAACAGGGAGTGGAGATAATGAAAGCGGGGCTCGACCCCCCACACCCAATACTCCCGCTCGTTTGTGAAGCGTTGGTTGGCCGGGATGACGCTAAAGGCGGTCGCGGGTAGAGTATTACCGAGTTGCACACCGCCGACAGGGGCACCATTTGCGTCCACACCCTGTTGGGCCTGTCGTGACCAGTCTCGCTGAATGTAATGACCGAAGAGGTTGATGGTCGAGGTCAGGTTGGCCGTGAACATATGGTTCACCGCCACGTGATACCCGAGCCGCAGAAACTCGAAACGATCGTTGGTGAAGAGGGTCTGCCGATCTTCACCTCGGATCGCCCAATCCGCTTGCGTCAGGCCCTGGTAGCCGATTCCCGAATTTTCGCGATAGTAGTTGAACTTCGCCAGAATCTGCGTCCGATCGCTCAATTCCTGAACGGTCTTGAACGTCAGGTCGTCCACCCTGGCGCGGATGTTGGTGAAGCGGGGCGTGTCGGTCTGATAGTGAGTGTAATCGACCAGATAACCGCCTTTCCCCCAGGTGCCTCCATAGTCGAAGTGGGTATTCAGGTAGTTCAGGTTGCCGCCCCACACCTGGAAATGTCCTTCCGGCGTCGTCGGTGGCATGCGGGTTATCAGATTGATGACGCCTCCGATCGTTTGGGGGCCGTAGAGGAGTTGGCCGCTGCCTTTCAATACTTCGATTCGGTCGAATCGGAAGATCGGCGGAAAATAATATGACGACGGATCCGCGTAAGGCATCAGCATGATCGGAACGCCATCCTCCATGATGTGGACTTTTCTGCTGCGGGTCGGGTCCAAGCCACGGATGCCGATATTCGGCCTGATCCCTAAGCCATCCTCGTCCCGCACATGAACACCAGGGACCTCTCGCAGCGCTTCATTGATCGTGAATCGATGGTTGTTCTGGATGGACTCAGAGGTGATGACCTTCCCCGATCCGGGGATATGGTCGAGAGCCGTCGGAGAGGTCCCGATAATCTCAGTTAAGGGAATCTTCAGCGGCTTGGAATCGGCCGACGTTTGCTCAACCGAGCTCTCCTCTGTGGTCGTCGTCGAAGGCGTATCCTGAACCTCGTTCTCTGTGGAAGGTTTCTGGGATGGCGCTTTCTCTGTCGTAGTGGTCTGCTGTGGAGACGGTTCTTCAGCACTCACGGGAAGGGGGCTTGTGAAAGCGACCATCAGCGAAAGGCCGAAGATAATAATGTTAGTTCTTATTCTCAATTTCAAAAACGACCTGTTCACGCACGTCCTCCTTGCGCGATGGGCTCTTCATGGCCTCTAGGGGTGAATAATACTGAAGCTTCCGCTATAGAAAAGCGAAAAGCATAGAATGTTGAACGGTCACGTTTCCACGAATAAGACAGTCGAGTCGACTCGCATTTTCATTCACGTTAAAACGCCACCTACCGAAGTGAATAACTGATCGGCATAAGGATCGCGACTTGTGGTTTCCCTAAAGGCTGATCCAATTTAATCGGTGAGGCCTTTTTGAGGGTTTCCATTGCATCGTTATCCAGAATGGACCGGCCGGAGCTTTCTTGTACATCAACCATCAACACTTGACCGTCGTCTTTGATGACGGCTCTGAGCACCACCTTGCCTTCCCAACGATTCATCCGTGCCATGACGGGGTAGTTCTTCAGCTCATCGATTCGCCCGAGCAACGCTCTCATGAGCCATCCGTAGTCTGCCTTGGCTGCTGGTGCTGTTTTGAGGGGGGCTGCTGAAGCCACGATCTGTTCGGCGCTGGGTTGCTGCGTTGGTGACTCCTGGGCGAGAGGTTGCGGGGGGACCGGTTCCGCGACTGGCGTGGCGGTTTCGTTTGAGACTTCCTCCTTCGTCGGTGGAGGCACTTCCTCCACGACTCTATCCTGCGTCACGACCGGAACCATCGTCTGGATGACTTCTTGAGGTGGGACGGCTTGTGCGATGACGGTCGAAGCTGTTTGATTGACCGGGGTCGTTTCCGTAAAGTCTGGGCGTGAGGAAGTCTCCTGCTGAACAGGTTTCGCTGCCACTTCGCGGGGTATAGACCGAGGCTTCACAGATTGCGGTTTCGAGGGCAGCTCGGGTTTACTTTCAGGAAGAGCATCTGTTGTCGGGTGGGAAACTGGTGATTCAACCAATGCCACGTTCCACTGATAGGAGTCTGGCTCAACCGATAGCGTTAGCCCTGACATCAGAACCACAGCACAGGCACCCATCATCGCATGGAACAATACGGAGTAGACCCACCCCTGACGATGCAGGTAAGTGTGACCAGGATAGTTGTCGAAAATAGGGGTCATGATTTTACCACTTCAAGGCTGACCTGTCCGAAGCCCAGGCTTTTCAACTCATCAACCACCTGGACGAACCGTTCCAGGATCGTGACTTTGTCGGCGCGGACGACAACCAATGATTCTCTCGGTTGCCGCTCAAGCACGATTCGCAATCCATTTTCAGGGACAGCGGAATCGTTCAGGTACATCTCCCCTTGCGAGGTCAGCGTAATCACGACCGGCACGTCTTTCCTATCTGCAGCTTCGGTTGCTTTGGCCAAATCGACTGGAATTTGACCGGTACTGATGAACGTCGCCGTCGTCAAAACGATCACTAATAAGACGAGCATGACGTCAACCAAGGGGATGACGTTGATTTGGTTCAATTCATCATCCATGTTGATGGTGCGCTTGATACAGGGTGATGAGTTCAGCGACGCGTCTTCGGAGGGCGTTGTTCATCACCACGCAGGGGATAGCTACCAACAGCCCTACGGCAGTGGCTTTGAGTGCAAGGCTTAACCCGACCATGATAGAGCTGACGGCGATGGTCTTGGAAGTCCCCATGGTATGAAAGGTCAGCATAATTCCGAGGACGGTTCCCAAGAGCCCGATGTAGGGAGCATTAGCCGCCACCGTCCCGATAATGACCAACCGTTTGGTGAGGGCGATTTCGAAGAGCTGTTGATTAGGGTAGTGAGAAAGATCAATTCGTCGGTAAAACTGCCAGCGCTCGAAGGCCACGGCCATGGCCCACACGCTTAAGACGAACAACAGGCCAATAATTCCATAATCGACGATTTCTTTTAGGGCATCCATGACGGCATTCCTTGAGGTCAATCATTCTTGATAATGCTTCTCAATACCATCAACTCTTTGATCCTGTCAAGGGCCGTCGTACAGCACGGTAAGGTGGCCAAGTTCAATAGCCCATCTTCAGTGCAAAGGTGACCGTTGCCGGCTGACCGACCTTTGTGGCTGCCACTTCTGATTCATAAATATCAGCGTAGATCCAGACCGTGGAGATCTTACGAGGGTCGAAGGACACCGTGGCGCTTCCGACCCGAACTGAGTGCACATGCACACCGTTTAAGGTCTTCAATGTCTCGGTAATTTCTTCAACACAGTGCCCGCATGTCATACTGTCAATCTGTACCGTCAATGGCTGCATGACCAACTCCTTTTCGTTTGAGGGGATATGAGTCGATTGATTCGCCTCGTACACCTCCACAGACGGGAGGAGGCACCGGATATTACAGTGCAGCGGCAAAGAGAGGGGAATCTCGCGAGGCCCTTAGGATTCATTGCAAGTGCAGTTGAGACAACCATGCGTGCTACACACGCCGCATGAGTTCTCCAAAGTCTGTCGTAAAGCCTGCCGGGCGCGATGAAGGCGAACCGTTGCATTATTGGGCGTAATTTGCAGGTCTTTCGCGACTAGTGAGACGGTTTCTCCCGCCAAATCAATCCGTCGGATCATGTCAGAATAGCCTGGACGAAGGACCGAGATGGCGTCATCCAGGCAGCGGCATACCGTCGCTTTGACCTCATCCAGCGACGGTACATGGTCGTCGGCTAAGACCTGAGTTTGTTCCAGAAAATCGCCTCGTCTGGCTTTCTCGGATGCTTGTGAACGATAGGAATCGATCACGGTATTGCGAAGTATGCGATAAAACCACGGGACGACGCTTGCTTCATTGTTCAGCGAATGCTGTTGCTGGATAGCCTTCACCAAGCTCTGCTGAAGGAGGTCCTGGACCATGAAGTCATCCTCCACCCGGCGGCGCAAGAATGCCTCGAAGAGGGATCGATTCTCTGTGAGTCGATGAATGACGGAGTCGGCATCAGAAGACAAGCCGTGTGGTTCCTTCTTTGGAGTAGTCATGGGAACGCCCTTTCTTTACCGAATGTATCGTATTATACGCGTAGTCCTCCGCGCATGTCGGTGGGAATTCAGTCTACTTGTGTGTGCAATTCCTGTTCGCGAGATTTACAAGATCTGCGCAGCGAGCTCTGCGCGATAGAAGAATAGACATAGGCTTGAGCTTGACGTGTCTGGTGGGATTGAGGCAAGCTAACGCGCTATGAACGGTTGGATACTCGCCAAGGTGAGGATGCGGTTCTTTAGCCTGGTCCTGCTCTTCGCCCTCTGTCAGATCGTCGGGACCATGTGTACAGTTCCGGATCTATCCTTGGCCGACGATACGGCACAGCTGGATGAAGAGATGAACCATATGGCCTGTCCGATGGACGGGATCCTCATGTGTCCGCCATCGCTTATCGCGTCGCCCGAGCGTCAGATAAAGAACAGCATGGTCGTGGTAGTTGATCCTGTTCTGTCTCTCGTCAGGGGTCCGGAAGTACCCAAGAGCATCCCTGTTGAGATGATATGGTCTTGGAGTCGCGCGTATTCCTCGGTTCCCATCTCGATAAGCTCCTCCTCGGTTCTCCGAATCTGATCGGACATCTCCGGTTTCGCCGTCCGCTGTTGGGGTGCTGAAGCGCAGCGGGCAGTGATGTCTTTTACCGTGGGAGGTGCGCCGTGAGACAAACTCATCGCTCTCTTGTATTCTCGCGAGTATCGGTTGCGTGGCTGATTACACTGACGCTGCTTCTGCCGTGGCCGGTCAGCGCGGCCGACGAAACGGCCGAACCCCGCTTGGATCTTGCCGGTCTCATTCGAGAATTTGAAGCCGCGAATCCTGAAATCAAGGCGGCGCGTCAGCGCTGGGAATCCGCCAAGGCGGTTGTGCCACAAGTGCAGACCTTACCGGACCCGAGACTTCAACTGGGCTATCAACGCATGCCGATGGTGCCTCCCGTGGTGGAGGGAGCGATGTATGGAGTCGGGCAAGAGATTCCTTTTCCGGGGAAACTCAAGCTGAAGGGAGAAGTGGCGCAACGTGACGCCGAACGGTTGGAACAGGAATACAATGCCATCCGCTTGAGGCTGGTGGCCGCACTGAAAGAGGCCTACTACAGCCTGCACTTCGTCCATAAGAGCATCGACATCGTGGAGAGGAACAAAGCGTTGCTGATGCAATTCGAGAAGACGGCGAAGGCTCGATATAGTGTTGGCCAAGCCGCCCAACAGGATGTGTTCCGGGCCCAAGTCGAAATTTCACGTGTTCTGGATCGGCTGGCCGTCCTCGACCAGCAGAAGGAGAGCCTTCACGCGGCGATTAATCGTCTCCTGAATCGTCCACCCGCCGGTCCCCTCGGGACGCCGGAGGAGATCCATGTCGTGCTGTTGACGGTGCCTTTGCCGGAACTGAGCCAGCGAGCCGAGGATTTCTCACCGATTTTGAAAGCCTCCGCGAAAGGGGTGGAACGTGGGGAACAAGCGGTCTCCCTTGCACGCCGGCAGTACTTCCCGGATTTCGATATCACGGCCTTGGGGCTCCGCAACGACAAGATCAACGATAACGGCTATCAGGTGATGCTCGGGATTAAAATTCCGCTCTTTTATCAAACGAAGCAACGCCAAGGAGTGAGGGAGGCGGTGGCCGGCTTAAACAGTGCGCACGAGGATCTGACGGCTACGCGCCAGGAGGTGTTGTTCCAAGTGAAGGATTCATTCGTCCAGGCTCAGCGAGCGGAGCGGCTCGTGATGATCCTGCGTGATGCGATCATTCCACAGGCTACCCTTGCGTTGCGGGCTGCGCAAGCGAGCTACGCCGTTGGCAAAGTGGATTTTCTCACGCTCCTGAACAGCCTTTTGACGTTGCAGGAAAGTGAGTTGGAGCTCCATGGAGAGATGGTCTCCCATGAGAAAGCGCTCGCGCGGTTGGAAGCCGTAACCGGTGGGCCTTTGACCGGGGTCGTCCAAGAGAGAACCCAGGGCCAATGA